>JACOVB010000505.1 GCA_016177555.1 Candidatus Rokuibacteriota bacterium | reverse complement strand
ACGGGATCGACGTGACGCGGCTGTCGGATGTCGAGCTCCGCCAGGCGCGGATGCGGATCGGGACGATCTATCAGCAGCACAATCTGGTGGGCCGGCTCAGGGTGGTGCACAACGTGCTTGCGGGCCATCTCGGTCGCTGGTCAACGGCGGTTGCGCTCTACTCCTTCCTCCGCCCACAGGACGCGGACGGGGCCGGTCGGGCGCTTGCCCAGGTGGGGATCCCCGAGAAGCTCTATGCTCGCACCGACGAGCTGTCAGGCGGCCAGCAGCAGCGGGTGGCCATCGCGCGCCTGCTGATCCAGAACCCCGACATCATCCTCGCCGACGAGCCGGTGTCGTCGGTGGACCCCTCGCTCGCTTCCGGCATCGTGGCCCTCCTCGCGGAGCTGTCGGCGGGGTCGCGGAAGACGCTCCTGATGAATCTCCACAGCGTTGACCTCGCGCTCGCCTACTTCCCCCGCATCGTCGGGGTCCGGGACGGCCGGGTCCACTTCGACCTCTCGCCTGACAAGGTCACCCGTGCGCTCCTCGAGGGGCTGTACGCCGGAGACCAGGACGAGGCGGCCCCTCGGGAGCCGCCGCGTCATGGCCAGGGCCCATTCGGTGGCGCCTGCCGACCGCTTCCCGGTTTCAGCACGTAAGTCCGCGTTCCCGTACCTCCTGACGGGTGCCCTCCTGATCGCCTTCGTGGGCTCGCTCCACGTGGCCCAGGCAGACCCGCGACGCTTCCTCGAGGGCGATGCGCTGGGCAACGTGCTGCGCTTCCTTCGGGGGAGCGTCCCGCCTCAGGTCTCTCCCCAGTTCCTCGGCCTCATGCTCCGGCCGGTGCTCGAGACCGTCCAGATCTCGGTCATGGGGATGGTGATCGCCGTGCTCACCGGCCTGCCGCTGGGCCTGCTCGCGACATCGTCGCTCACCTGGAGCGGCGTGCTCCACGAGCGGCGGAGCCGGTTCGGGCGCTGGCTCGGCGGCTTCGTCCCCTACGCGGCAGCCCGCGGGCTCCTCTCCATCTTCCGCGCCATCCCGGAATACGTCTGGGCGCTCGTCTTCGTGCGCGCCGTGGGGCTGGGGCCCTTCCCCGGCGTCCTCGCCATCGGGGTCGCCTACGGGGGGATGCTCGGCAAGGTCTACTCGGAGATCCTCGAGGGCGCCAATCCGCGGCCGCTCGAGGCGCTCCACGCGGGCGGCGCCTCGCGACCCGGGATCGTCCTCTACGGTCTCGTGCCCCAGGCCCTGCCGGCCTTCGTGTCCTACACGCTGTACCGGTGGGAGTGCGCCATCCGCGCCTCGGCGATCCTCGGGTTCGTCGGCGCGGGGGGGCTCGGCCAGCAGATCGACCTGTCGATGCGCATGTTCCAGTTCGACGAGGTCGCGACGCTGCTCGGAATTCTCTTCGTGGTCGTGGGCTGCGTGGACTTCGTGAGCGGCCGTCTCCGCGCCCGGATCATCCGATGATCCCAGCACCTCCCCGGGGTCAAATCCGCACCGCATGGCTCACCCTCGCGGGGTTCACGATCCTCATCGCATGGTCGTACCGAGGCACCGGGGTTGATCTCGGCAGTCTCCTGGGGGGGGAGGCCCTCCGGCAGATGGCGGCCTACGTCGTCCGGCTCTTCCCCCCAGATCTGTCGCCCGCGACCCTGCGGGAGGCAGCCGTGGGAGCCGTCGAGACCTTCGCCATCTCGTTCCTGGGCTCGCTCCTCGCGATCTGCCTCGCGCTGCCCCTGTCGCTGCTGACCACGCGTACCCTCCTCTACCAGGGCATCCTGTACGAGGGCCACACGCTGTCGCGGGCTTCGCTCATGTTCCGCGTGGGCGTCTGCGTGGCCGGCAAGGCCCTCCTCAGACTCCTGCGCACCATTCCCGAGCTGCTCTGGGCCGTCATCTTCGTGTTCATGGTCGGGCTCGGCCCCTTCCCGGGCGCGCTGGCGCTGGGCTTCCACACGGCAGGCGTGCTGGGCAAGCTCTTCGGCGAAGTGCTGGAGGACGTGGACCCACGGCCGCTGGAGGCGCTGCAGTCCACCGGGGCCAGCCGGCTGCGCATCCTCCTCTACGGCATGCTTCCCCAGGCCGCCCCGCAGCTCGTGTCCTACGCGCTGTACCGGTGGGAGGTCAATATCCGGGCGGCGGCGATTCTCGGGCTGGTGGGAGCGGGCGGGCTGGGGCAGCGGATCCACGTCGCCATCAGCCTCTTCCTCGAGCGGGAGCTGCTGACGCTGATCCTCGCGGTCTACGCGATGGTGACGCTGGTGGACGCGCTCAGCGCCTACCTCAGACGCCGCGTGATCTAGCAGGGCTTACGTGTGGGCGGAGCGCTGAAGGAAGGCGACGAGCTTGCGGTGGAGCTCGGGAGGGATCCTCGTCTCGCGCAGTCGCTTCGCGGCGTCAACGGTTCCCTTGTACGTGTTCACGAAGGCGACGCATGGCGCGCATCCCTCGAGGTGCCACTCGAGCAGCTCGGCCTGAGACGTCGCGAGGGTCCCGTCCACGTAGTCGGCCAGCAGATCGACGCAGCCGCGACACTCCAGATCCGACGATTGCTCGTCCATTCACGTTCTCCGTGGGCCGCCCCTCGTCGAGGGACCCGTGAGCGGCTGGCACCCGGACAAACGGTACCACAGCCGCCAGGAATCTCCAGTCGTCCTTTAGAGGGCGGCAGGGGCGCGATGGGTGCAGCATGGCCCGGCACGACCGCGCGCGGGGGAGGGCCAACCGCCGCCGCAGGCGAGCGGGCGATTGCCTTCGCCCGGACCCGCGTGTAGGCTTGGCGGCCATGGCGCCGCGGGTGGCTCTCCTGACTCCATTTGCCTTTCCCTCGGTGCGGGGCAACGCCATCACCGTGGAGCGCATCGCTCGCGGACTCAGGAGCCGCGGCGTGGACCTGCGGGTCTGGGATGTGTCGGCGGCTCCAGAGTCGAGGATCGAGCGGGAGGTCCTCGCGTTCGCGCCCACGCTCATCCATGCCTTCCACGCCTACCGTGTCGGACCGCTGGCGCTCCGGCTGGCGCGCCGGGCGGGCGTTCCGCTGCTGCTGACCATCACCGGCACGGACGCCAACCATGATCTCTTCGACCCCGCGCGGGCCCACGTGGTCCGCGACGCGCTCGAAGGGGCGGCCTGCATCAGCATGTTCCATGAGTCCATGGTCTCGCGTATCAGGGAGGCGCTGCCCGGCCTCGCGCCGCGGCTTCGCGTGGTGCCGCAAAGCGCCTTCTTCGAGGAAGAGCAGGCCCGCCCCGAATCGGCGGACGGCCATGGCGTGGTGCCCTCGCCGGCGGCGGGACCGGTGCTGCTGTTCCCCGCCGGTATCCGGATGGTGAAGCGCCCGCTCTTTCCGCTGGTCCCGCTGGACGACATCGTGCCGCGCTACCCGGGCCTCGAGCTCCGGTACGTCGGCCCCATCCTCGAACCTGGAGAGGGCGACGCGCTGCTGAGCGCTCTCCGCGATCGGCCCTGGGCGCGCTACCTCGGAGCCGTGCCTCACCACCGCATCCGGCGCCTGCTGGAGGGCGCGGATGTCGTGCTCAACTGCTCCATCTCCGAGGGGGGCATGGCCAACTCGGTGCTCGAGGCGATGGCTCTGGGGCGTGCCGTGCTCGCCGCGGACATCGAGGGCAACCGCTCGCTGGTCCAGGCCGGCGTCACCGGGCTGCACTTCTCCGGGCCGGCGGATTTCGCCGAGCAGCTGGAGCGGCTCATCGCGGATCCGGCCCTGCGCCTGCGCCTCGGCGAGACCGCCCGCGAGCGCGTCGGGGAACGCTTCGGCCCCGCGCGCGAGCTGGAGGGCTACCTCGAACTCTACGGGCGGCTCTCGGGAGTCGTGCGCGGCGCGTGATGTTCCCCTTCGAGTTGACGGGTGGGGGAATGACACATATGATGAGCGAACTCGCGCCCCGCGGCGACATGAGTTGACGGGAAAGGAGCCCGAATGGATCAGCCCGCTCCCTCAGCCGAAACCCAAGCGCAGCGCGCCCGCGAGTTCGTCACCGCGCACCGGATGCTCCGCTCGGAAGTGCAGAAGATCATCGTCGGACACGACGACGTGATCGACCACGTGCTCATCGGCCTCTTCGCCGGCGGTCACATCCTGATCGAGGGTGTCCCGGGCCTGGGCAAGACGCTCCTGATCCGGACGCTGGCTTCCTCGCTCGACCTGTCCTTCTCGCGAATCCAGTTCACCCCCGATCTGATGCCGGGCGACATCATCGGCACCAACATGATCGTGGAAGACGCGGAGGGCCGGAAGCGCTTCGAGTTCCAGCGCGGGCCCATCTTCGGCCACATCCTGCTGGCGGACGAGGTGAACCGAGCCACGCCCAAGACCCAGTCGGCCCTCCTCGAGGGCATGCAGGAGGGGAGTGTCACGGTGTCGGGGACGGCGCACATGCTGCCCGCTCCCTTCTTCGTCCTGGCGACACAGAACCCCATCGAGATGGAGGGCACCTACCCGCTGCCCGAGGCCCAGCTCGACCGCTTCCTCTTCAAGCTCCGGGTCAAGTACCCGGCGCTCGAGGAGCTGAACGAGATCATCAACCGCACGACCCGCGTCCGGGAGGTGGCCGTGGAGCGCATCATGACCGGGCCCGAGGTGATGGGCTACCGCGAGCTGATCCGCGAGGTCCCCATCGCCTCCCATATCCGCGACCTGGCCTCGTTCATCGTGCTCGCGACCCACCCGCAGTGGGAGCGCGCCCCCGAGATGACCCGCCGTTTCGTCCGCTATGGATCGAGCCCGCGGGGCGCGCAGGCGCTGGTGCTCGGCGCCAAGGTCCGCGCTCTCGCGGACGGCCGGTACAACGTGAGCGTCGACGATCTCCGCGCCATGGCGCTGCCCGCGCTTCGCCACCGCATCATCCTCAACTTCGAGGGCGAGGCGGAGGGCGTGGACACCGACCACCTGATCGCAGAGCTGATCGAAGCCGCCGAGAGCCTGAGCGCCGCAGGAAAGGACGCGTTCCTGCGGTAGCCCGGGGGAGGAGGGGCAATGCCCGATCCGAGTGTCCTCCACCGGTTGGTCCGGGACGTCACGCGCGAGGTGCGGCTGCGCCGGGCGGAGTTCTTCGCCGTGCGCGGGCTGTTCGTGGCGGCCGCCGTGGCGGCGGTGCCCCTTGTCCTGAGGGAGGCCCTCGGGTCCGTCGCCCTGGCGGCCGCCGGTGGACTCCTCCTGCTGGGTGCCGGCGTCGGAGCCGTCGTGGGGGCGCTCAAGCGCGTGCCCGAGACGGAGGCGGCGCGGCTCGCCGACCGGGGCTTCGGTTTTCAGGATCGCGTGGCCACCTGTCTCGAGTGGGCGGAGCGCCCCGACCGCACCCCCCTGGTGGAGGCACTCGTGGCCGACACGATCGCCCGCGCCGAGGGGCACCAGGGGCGGCGCATCATTCCCCGGCTTCTCCCGCGAGAGGCGAAGCTCATCCCGGTGCCCCTGGTGCTGGGACTGATTCTCGCCCTGGCCCCACCCATCCCCCTGCCGGCGGGGGGCCTGCCGAACTTCTCCGCCAAGACGGAGGAGGAGCAGGAGAAGGCCCAGGACCGGTACGGCCGGCTCGAGGCCGATGAGCGTCCCCGGGCCGCCAAGCGGGAGGCGTTCCCGCGCGCCGACCTGCAGGAGCGCAACCTCGTGCCTCGGCAGGGCGCCGGCGGGCAGAGCCAGCCCGGGGACCTGACGGCGGTCTTCAAGGACACCTCCCTCGGAAGCAAGAGCCCCGACTTCAACTCGTTCCTCAAGAAGGGCGACGAGCGTATCCGCATGCTCGAGCAGGTGGACCGACTGCCGGATCTCCAGCGGGACTTCACCCAGAGCCAGCACAAGGTCGTGTTCCAGCGGGCCAAGGCCCTTCGCGGGGGTTTGCGCCCCGACCAGGTCTCGCCCGAGAAGCTGCGCGAGCTCCTGAACGAGATGGAGCGGCTCGGGCGCAAGGGCGGAGCGGGGAACCCGTGGAACGGGGATATCGGCGAGGGGATGGAGGCGCTCGAGCAAGGGCAGACCGACAAGGCCATGGAGGCCATGGAGCGCGCGCTGTCCAAGATGCGGTCCGTCGAGGAGAAGGGGCGGGACGGCAAGGGGCTTCGTGGCGGGCGAGAGAGCGATCGACGTGGCGCCCAGCGGGATCGCGGGCAAGGCCAGGGAGGCCCGGGCGACGAGGGCGACTTCCCCGAGGGCGGCGAGGGGTTCTATCCGGGCAAGGGGAAGAGCCCGAGCCGCAAGGGGGATCCCACCCAGCGGCTGCGGGCCAACCCGTTCGACGTCGGTGTCGAGGGCGAGTCTCGCCAGGGGCGCAAGGAAGGGTTCGACACCAACTTGCTCGGGCGGGGCGCACACATGTCCTCCCGCCTGCAATACCTCGGCGTGGTCGGGCAGTACCGCAAGATGATGGAGGAAGCCATCGCCCGGGAGCAGGTGCCCCGGGACTTCCAGACCCAGGTCAAGCAGTACTTCCAGTCGCTCGACGAGAAATAGCCTCGTGGCAACGGCGGCCAGAGGGCACGAGCTGCTCTCGACGGACTTCCTGGTCCAGCTGGAGCGGCTCACCCTCCTCTCGAGGCGCTCCTTCCGCGGCCGGGTGAAGGGCGAGCGGCGCAGCCCGCGCAAGGGCATCAGCGTCGAGTTCTCCGACTACCGCCCATACGGCCGGGGCGACGATCTCCGCTACGTGGACTGGAACATCTACGGCCGGCTCGACCGGCTGTACGTCAAGCTGTTCGTGGACGAGGAGGATCTGTGTCTGCACCTCCTCCTCGATGCCTCCGCCTCCATGGGATTCGGCGAGCCCTCCAAGCTCGCCTACGCGGCGCGCCTGGCCGCTGCGCTCGGCTTCGTGGGGCTCGTCAATCACGAGCGTGTGGGCGTGGGGGCCCTCCGCGACCGGCTTGCCGAGGGGTGGGCGCCAGCA
Organism: Candidatus Rokuibacteriota bacterium; assembly: GCA_016177555.1. The sequence goes on along the minus strand of JACOVB010000505.1, from coordinate 1,099 downwards.
CGCGGCCGCACCCAGGCCATCCCGCTGATGGACTTCCTCGGCCGTCTCCGTTCCGGCGGCACCACCTCGCTCAATGAGAGCCTCGCGACCTACGCGCTCCGGGCCCGGGAGGCCGGGCTGGCGGTGCTGGTCTCGGATCTGCTGGTCCCGGGCGGCTACGAGCGGGGCCTCAAGGCGCTGATCGAGCGGCGCTTCGACGTCCACGTCATCCACCTGCTCGGGGCGGAGGAGATGAGCCCCACCTTCGGCGGGGACCTGCGCCTGCTGGATTCAGAGACGGGCGAGGAGCGCGACCTCACCCTGGACGGGGAAGCCCTGCGCGCGTACCGGCAGCGGCTGCATGATTTCCTCGAGTGTGCCGAGGGCTTCTGCCGGGTCAACGAGATCAGCTACCACCGGGTGGTCACGGACACGCCGGTGGAGGAGTTCATGCTGAGGCAGCTCAAGGGATTCCTGCTCGCATGAGCTTCCTGAGCCCGCTCTCCCTTCTGCTGGCGACGCTCGCCGTGCCGCTGCTGCTCCTCTATTTCCTGAAAGTCAGGCGGAGGCAGCAGGCTGTCTCGAGCCTCCTGCTGTGGGACCCCGCCCTGCGGGACCGTGAGGCCTCGGCCTTCTTCCAGCGACTCCAGCGTGACCCGCTGTTGCTGCTCCAGATCCTGGCGCTCCTGGCTCTCGCGGTGGCCCTGGCCCGGCCGGCCGTCACCGTGATGGGCTACGGCGCGAAGAAGATCGTGGTGGTCGTGGACACCTCCGCCTCCATGAAGGCCAGCGACGTGAGCCCATCGCGCTTCGTCGTGGCCCAGCGCCAGGCCCTGGGGCTGGTTGGACTTCTCGGCGAGGGCGCCGAGGTGATGGTGATCGCGTCGGGCATCCAGCCGAGGGTCCTCGTGCCGTTCACGCGCGACCGCGACCGCGTGGTCTCGGCGATCCGGGGAATGCAGGCGCGGGACCTGCCCAACCGGCTGGGCGACGGGATCCGGACGGCCCGCGCGCTGGTGGGTCCGGATGCCCGCGCGGAGATCCACGTCTTCACCGACGGCGCCCACCCCGCCGCAGTCGGGGGGCAGGGGGACGACGTCAGGGTCCGATGGGTGGGGGT
>JACOVB010000529.1 GCA_016177555.1 Candidatus Rokuibacteriota bacterium | reverse complement strand
TGTCCGTCTTGTCCATTTCCGAGGTGAGCAGCGCCGCCATGAACTCCACCGGGTAGTTGGCCTTGAGGTACGCGGTCTGGTACGCCACGAAGGCGTAGCACGCGGCGTGACTGCGGTTGAAGCCGTACCCCGCGAACTTCTCGATCAGCTCCCAGATGCGCTCCGCCTTTCGCGCGTCCATCTTCTTGGCGCGACACCCGGCGATGAACTGCTCGCGCTGCTGCGCCATCAGCTCGCGATCCTTCTTCCCCATGGCCTTGCGGAGCGTGTCGGCCTGGCCCAGGGAAAAGCCGGCCAGCTCGGCGGCGAGGCGCATCACCTGCTCCTGGTAGACCATGATCCCGTAGGTGGCCTTGAGGTGCTCCTCCATCGCCGGGTGCTCGTAGGTGATGGGCGCACGCCCGTGCTTCCGGTTGACGAAGTCCGGGATCAGGTCCATGGGGCCCGGGCGGTAGAGCGCCACCATGGCGATCAGGTCCTCGATGTGCTCGGGGCGGAGCTTCTGGAGCGCGTCCCGCATCCCAGGCGATTCCAGCTGGAACACCCCGAGCGTCCGCGCCTCGCTCAGGAGCTGGTACGTCCGGGCGTCGTCGATGGGAAAGCCGTCGGGATCGAGGGGGACGCCGCGCGATTCCTTCACGAGCTGGACGGCGCCGGTGATCACGGTAAGCGTCTTGAGCCCGAGGAAGTCCATCTTGAGCAGCCCGAGCTTCTCGATGGGGCCCATGGCGAAGCCGGTGATCAGCTCGGGCCGCTTGGGGTCCTTGTAGAGCGGCACCCTGTCCATGAGGGGCTCATCCGAGATGACCACCGCCGAGGCGTGCACCGAGGCGTGCCGCGTGCACCCCTCGAGCGCCTTGGCCACCCCCCACAGCTCCCCCACCCGCGGGTCCTGCTTCACAATCTGCGCCAGCTCCGGCGACTTTTCCAGCGAGTCGTCGAGCGTGATGTTGAGCGGAAAGCCGGGCACGAGCTTCGCGAGGCGGTCCGCGTCCCCGTAGGAGAAGCCGAGCACCCGCCCCACGTCGCGGATCACGGCCTTGGCGCCCATGGTGCCGAAGGTGATGATGTGCGCCACGCGGTCGGCCCCGTAGCGCTCCACCACGTACCGGATGACCTCGTCACGCCGGTCGTCGGCGAAGTCGATGTCCATGTCCGGCATGGAGATGCGCTCGGGGTTCAGGAAGCGCTCGAAGAGGAGGCCGTAGCGGATCGGGTCCACGCTCGTGATCCCGAGGCAGTACGCCACCAGGGACCCGGCCGACGAGCCGCGCCCCGGCCCCACCGCGATTCCCTGGCGGCGGGCGTAGGCGATGAAGTCCCACACCACGAGAAAGTAGCCCGAGAAGCCCATGCGGGAGATCACGCCGAGCTCGTAGCGCAGCCGCTCCATCACCGCGTCGGGGGGCGAAGCGCCGTAGCGCTGCGTCATGCCCTCCATCGCCAGGTGCTCGAGGTACGAGTCGAGCGTGTGCCCCCCGGGCACCTGGTACTGCGGCAGGTGGAACGTGCCGAAGGCGAGCTCCAGGTTGCATCGCTCGGCCACGGCCAGGGTATTGGCGCAGGCCTCGGGCAGGTCCCGGAAGACCCGGCGCATCTCCTCGGCCGACTTGAGGTAGAACTCCTCGGTGGAGAAGCGCCACCGGTTCGGGTCGCTCATGGTGGTGCCGGTCTGGATGCACAGGAGCGCCTCGTGGGCGCGGGAGTGCGTGGCCTCGAGGTAGTGCGAGTCGTTGGTCCCGCACACGGGGGCGCCGAGCGCCCGGGCGATGCGGAGCGTGCCCTCGGTCACCCTCTGCTGCTCCTCGATCCCGTGGGACTGCAACTCCATGAAGTAGTGGTCCCGTCCGAAGACGTCCTGGTACCAGCCGGCCACCTGCCGCGCCTTGGCGTCCTCGCCGCTCGAGAGGAGCTTGCTCACCTCGGAGTTCAGGCATCCCGAGAGCACCAGCAGACCATCCGCGTGCTGGGCCAGGAGCTCCCGGTCCACGCGCGGCTTGTAATAGAAACCCTCGAGGTAGGCCTTGGACACGAGCTTGATCAGGTTGCGGTAGCCCGTCTCGTTACGCACCAGGACCGTGCAGTGACTCGCGCCCTCGTAGCCCCCATCCTGCGGCGAGCGCTCGAACCGGCTGCCAGGCGCCACGTACAGCTCCGAGCCCACGATGGGCTTGATCCCGGCCTTCCGGCAGGCGGCGTAGAAGTCGATGGCGCCGAAGAGGTTGCCGTGGTCCGTCAGCGCGATCGCCGGGAACTCGAGCGCCTTGGCCTTCTCGACGAGCTTCTCGAGCTGGGCGGCCCCGTCCAGGAGGCTGTACTCGGAGTGGACGTGGAGGTGGACGAAGTCGGCGCCACCCATGTCGGTCAGGCCCCCCGCGCCTCGGCTCGCCCGTCTCGCTCCGCTCGAAGCATTCCCGGATTCGCTCGCCTCGTCGCGCGGCGCGCCTCGGCTCGCACTACTCCCACTCGATGGTGCTGGGGGGCTTCGACGAGATATCGAACACCACCCGGTTGACGCCCTTCACCTCGTTGATGATGCGGCTCGAGATCTTCCCGAGGAGATCGTAGGGCAGGTGCGCCCAGTCCGCCGTCATGGCGTCCTGACTCATCACCGCCCGTAGCGCGATGACCTGAGCATAGGTGCGGAAGTCGCCCATGACCCCCACCGTGCGGATCGGCAGCAGCACGGCGAAGGCCTGCCACAGCTCGCGCTCGAGTCCTGCCGCACGCACCTCCTCCTGCACTACCGCATCCGCCTCCCGCAGGAGGACGAGCCGCTCCTCGGTGACCTCGCCCAGCACGCGGATCGCGAGCCCCGGCCCCGGGAAGGGCTGACGCCAGATGATCTCGGAGGGCAGGCCAAGCAGCGCCCCCACCTCCCGCACCTCGTCCTTGAACAGCTCCCGGAGCGGCTCCACGAGCCTGAACTGCATCCGGGTCGGCAGCCCGCCCACGTTGTGGTGGGTCTTGATGGTCGCCGACGGCCCCTTGAAGGATACCGATTCGATCACGTCGGGATAGAGGGTGCCCTGGGCCAGCCACGGGATGTGCCCGAGCCTCCGCGCCTCTTCCTCGAACACCGCAATGAACTCGGCCCCGATCCGCTTTCGCTTGGTTTCGGGGTCGATGACGCCACGAAGTCGTTCGCGAAACCGGCCGGTTGCATCCACATGGATGAGCTTGATCTTGAAGGCATCACGGAACGTCTCGACAACGGCCTCGGCCTCTCCCTTCCGGAGCAGCCCATTGTCGACAAACAGGCACGTCAGCTGCTCCCCGACCGCCTTGTGCATTAGGACCGCCACCACCGAGGAGTCCACCCCGCCCGACAGGGCGCACAGCACCTGATCGCTCCCCACCGTCCGGCGGACCGTCTCGATGGCCGAGTCCACGAAGGAGGCCATGGACCAGTCGCGAGCAACGCCGCATGCGCGGAGGAAATTGCTCAGCACCGTCTTGCCCTGCGGAGTGTGGGCCACCTCCGGGTGAAATTGCACCGCGAAGAGCCGGCGCCGCGGATCGGACATGGCCGCCACCGGGCAGTTGGCCGTGGATGCCAGCCGCGTGAACCCCCTGGGCGGCCGCATGACCGTGTCCCCGTGGCTCATCCACACCGTGATCCGGTTGCCGCGTTCCGGGACGATTCCGTCCAGGAGCTCCCCCGTGCCCTCCAGCGTGAGCTCGGCGCCACCGTATTCGCGGCGCTCGGCCGGGACCACGTGGCCGCCCAGGAGATACGCCATGGCCTGCATGCCGTAGCAGATACCCAGGATCGGGATGCCCGCGTCGAAGAGCTTCCGGTCGGGCAGGGGCGCCCCGTCCTCGTACACGCTGGACGGGCCGCCAGACAGCACGATCCCCTTGTAGCCGCCGGCCAGCACCTCCTCGACAGGATGGGTGCACGCGATGATCTCCGAGTAGACACTCATCTCACGGATCCGGCGGGCAATCAGCTGGGTGTACTGGGCGCCGAAGTCGAGGATCGCGATCTTGTCCATTTATCTCGCTTGAACGTGGATGACTTCGCCTCGCGGTTGGGCCTCTTCGCGCAAGCGCTCATCGGGGCGCCGGGTCAACCTTGGAGCCTCTTCGGGCCGTTGGCGCTCTGACCATCTCGCTTGAACGTGGATCATTTCGGGTTGCGGTTCGGCCTCTTCGCCCCTGCGGGGGTCTGACCATCTCGCTTGAATGTGGATGATCACGGGTTGCGGTTGGGCCTCTTCGCGCAAGCGCTCATCGGGGC
>JACOVB010000528.1 GCA_016177555.1 Candidatus Rokuibacteriota bacterium | reverse complement strand
GGTCTACATCCTGATCCTGCCGGCCATGGGCATCGTCTCCGAGGTGCTCCCGACCTTCGCCCGGAAGCCGCTCTTCGGGGCCCCCGTGGTGATCTACTCCGGGATCATGATCGGCTTCTTCGGCTTCGGCGTCTGGAGCCACCACATGTTCTCGGTGGGCATGGGGCCGGTGGCGGACTCGGCCTTCTCCATCGCCACCATGCTCATCGCCGTCCCCACGGGGGTGAAGATCTTCAACTGGATCGGCACGCTCTGGGCCGGCGCCATCCGCTTCACCGCCGCGCTGTACTTCTCCCTCGGCTTCATCGCCATGTTCGTCATGGGGGGCCTCTCCGGCGTCATGCACGCCTCGCCCCCGGTGGATCTCCAGCAGACGGACACCTACTTCGTGGTCGCCCACTTCCACTACGTGCTCTTCGGCGGGTCCATCTTCGGGCTCTTCTCGGGCGCGTACTACTGGTGGCCCAAGCTCACCGGCCGGCTGCTCGACGAGCGCCTGGGGATGCTGCACTTCTGGCTCATGCTGATCGGGTTCAACGTGACCTTCTTCCCCATGCACTACCTCGGCCTCATCGGCATGCCGCGGCGCATCTACACCTACGCCCCGGACCTCGGGTGGAACTTCTGGAACCTGGTGTCCACCGTGGGTGCCTTCCTCATCGCGGTCTCGTTCCTCGTCTTCATCGCCAACGTGTGGAAGACGCTGCGGGCGGGCGCCGCCGCGAGCCCGGACCCCTGGGACGGGCGCACCCTCGAGTGGACCATCGCCTCGCCCCCGCCCGTCCACAACTTCGGCGTCATCCCGGTGGTGCACGGCCGCGACGAGCTGTGGCTGCAGAAGCACGGCGACGGGCACGGCGGCCAGCCGGCACCCCGCACACCGGCGCCGACCCGGGACGACCTGGCCGCCATCCACATGCCGCCGCCGTCCTACTGGCCCATCCTGCTGGCGGCCTCCATGCTGTTCATGCTGAGCGGCGCCCTCATCAGCATCTACCAGGTCGTCCTGGGCGGCCTGCTGACCTTCTTCTGCATGGCCAAGTTCATGCTCGAGTACCACCGGCCGCGCCCGGAGGAGCCCCGCTCGTGAGCGGCGCACAGGGAGCCGCGCACGCCGTGCACGACCCGAACATCGGCACCACCGGCGTCGACAACCGGAAGATGGGCATGTGGGCCTTCCTCGGCTCGGAGTGCATGTTCTTCGGGTCGCTCATCGGCACCTACCTGTCCTACAAGGGCAAGAGCGTCAGCGGGCCCACCCCGCACGAGATCCTGAACATCCCCCTCACCTCGGTGAGCGCCTTCGTCCTCCTGATGTCCTCGCTCCTCATGGTGCTGGCGCTGGCGGCCGTCCAGCGCAACGACATGCGGTGGGGGAAGGTCTGGCTCTTCACGACGGCGCTCTTCGGCGCAGGCTTCGTCGGCTTCCAGATCTACGAGTTCAACCACTTCGTCCACCTCGGGCTCACGCTCCAGACCAACCTGTTCGGCACGACCTTCTTCGTGCTCACGGGCTTCCACGGCGCGCACGTCACGGGCGGCGTCATCTGGCTCCTGTCCCTGTGGGTGCTCGCCCTCCGCGGCAGGCTCGGGCCGCAGGACGCGCTCAAGGTGGAGATCTGCGGCCTGTACTGGCACTTCGTGGACATCGTGTGGATCGCCATCTTCACCCTGGTGTACCTGATCCCGTAGGAGCCGAGCCCATGGCAGACGCCCACCCCCACACCGCCCTCCACGCCGAGGGGACACACGCGCCCGTGGCCACCTATCTCCGCGTGGCCGTGGTCCTGGCCATCATCACCGCCATCGAGATCGCCGCGCTCTACGTGCCGGGCCTGCCGACGGCCGCGCTGGTGACGGCGCTCATCGTCTTCTCGGTGCTCAAGTTCGGGCTGGTCGTGGCCTTCTTCATGCACCTGCGCTACGACTCCAGGGTCCTGGCGGCGCTCTTCTTCGGGCCGCTGATGATCGCCTGCGCCATCATCCTGGCGCTCATGGCGCTCTTCAGCGCGTTCCTGATCCTGCCGCGCGCGTAGCCATGGCGCATGGAGTGCCCCCGGCCGGGGGGCCGCCGCCGCTCGGGCCCGAGGGTTTCGACTGGACCGTGTGGAGCGCCGACCCCGTCGTCGTCTCGGGCCTGGCGCTGGCCGGGGGCGCCTACCTCGCCGCCACCCTGTGGCGCCGGCGGCGCGACCCGGGCGCCCGCGCCGAGCCGGGCCGGATCCTCGCGTTCGCGTGCGCCGTGATCGTCCTGGCGGGGTCGCTCACGGGCCCGCTCCACGACCTGGCGGACTACTATCTCTTCAGCGCCCACATGGTCCAGCACCTGTTGCTGGCCTTCGCCATGCCGCCACTGCTCCTGCACGGCACCCCTCCGTGGATGGTCTGGCCGCTCGCCCGCCACCCTGCCGTGCTCCGGCTCGGGCGCGCGCTGACGCGCCCAAGCGGGGCCTTCGGTGCCTTCAACCTCGTGCTCGTGGCCTGGCACCTCCCACCGCTCTACAATCTGGCCATGGAGGTCCATCCGGTCCACGTGCTCCAGCACCTCATGATCATGGGGGCCTCCGTGCTGCTCTGGTGGCCGATCCTGTCGCCCACGAGCCGGCTGCCCCGCGCTCCGTACCCGGTGCAGCTCCTCTACCTCTTCGTCGTGGGCCTCCCCATGGTCGTGGTGTCCATCTTCATCACGATGGCCGACGGGGTCCTCTACCCCTACTACGCGGCTGCCCCGCGGGTGTGGGCCACCCTGTCCCCGCACGCAGACCAGCACCTGGGCGGCCTCATCATGTGGATCCCTGGAGGTCTCGTGTTCCTCGTGGCCACCTCCGTGGTGTTCTTCCGCTGGCAGGCCGCCGGCGCCGACGACGTGAGCCTGAGGGCCGTGGAGCCGAGGCATGCCCGCTAGACCGCCCCGCGCGCTCGCCTGGGCGGCGGTGGTGGCGCTCTTCCTGCTCATGGCGCTCGGCAACGTCGTCAGCGCCACCGGCTCGGGTCTGGCCTGCCCGGACTGGCCGCTCTGCCACGGCCGCCTGATTCCACCGCTCAGACCTGACGTGCTCGTGGAGTACGGGCACAGGCTGGCGGCGGCGATCACCTCGATCCTGCTCGTCAGCACCATCCTGCTCGCCATGCGCCGGCCGCGGGCCCCGGGCGTGGGGCACACGGGCGGGGCGCTCCTCGTCCTCCTGGGCGTCCAGATCGGTCTCGGCGGAGTGACGGTGCTCCTCCGGCTGCCACATCTCATCAGCACCGCGCATCTGGTCACTGCGCTGCTGATCCTCGCCGGGCTCCTGGTGCTCCAGCAGCCGGCGGAGATCCCGGGCCGTGCCGCGTTCCCGGACAAGGTCAGGCGGCTGGCCGTGGCGGGCCTCGTCGTCCTCCTGGCGCAGCTGGCCCTCGGGGGGTATGTCCGGCACACGGGGGCGGGACTGGCCTGTCCCGACTTCCCGCTCTGCAGCGGCGATCTCCTGCCGCGCGGGTGGCTCGCCGTCGCCCACTGGGTCCACCGCTGGCTGGGAATGACGCTGCTGCCCTTCTTCATCCATCTCGCGCTGGCGGCCCGCCGCACTCCTCTCGCGCGACCGGGGTGGAGCCTGGCGGCGCTCGGGGGGCTGCAGGTGACGCTCGGCATCCTCGCCGTCGTGCTCCAGCTCCCGCCGGCGGTCCGGGCCGCCCATGCCGCCGTGGGCTACGCGCTCTGGGGCACGCTCGTGTGGTTCAGCCTGCGCGCGGGCGCCTGGCGCCTCGCCTTCGCCCCGGCGCGGGCGGGGCGCCAGGCAAGGCTCGAGGCCGCGGGGACGGCCCGTGTCTCCTAGGGCCATCGCCGCGCCGGCGCGGGCGCTCCCGTCGGCGGGGGTGCGGGACCGCGTCGGCGCCTACGCGGAGCTCTCCAAGCTCGGCATCGTGCTGCTCGTCCTCGTCTCGGCCTGCGCCGGCTTCATGCTGGCGGCTCCCCTCGGCGCGGAGTTCCCGTGGCGGCAGGGCGTCCTGGTCCTCCTGGGGGTGCTGCTCCTGTCCTGCGGCGCCTCCGCGCTCAATCAGGTGCAGGAACGCGGGCGCGACGCCCTCATGCGACGGACCGTGAACCGGCCGCTCCCCTCGGGCCGCCTCTCGCTGACCCAGGGAACCTTGTTCGCCGCCCTGGCGCTCGTCACCGGGGCGGTGGTCCTGTGGCTCGGTGTGGGTGGGACGGCCGGCGCCCTGGGGCTCGTCGCGGCCTCGTTCTACAACGGCCTCTACACCCCGTGGCTCAAGCCGACCTCCCCCTTCGCGGCCGTGCCGGGGGCCGTGCCGGGATCGCTCCCGCCCGTGATCGGCTGGGTGGCCGGCGGCGGATCCCTCACCGACGCCGGCGCGCTCATCCTCTTCGGCGTCCTGTTCCTCTGGCAGATGCCCCATTTCTGGGCGCTGGCCCTGCGCTACCGCGCCGACTACGCCGCAGGGGGCTTCCCCATGGTGTCCGAGGCCGTCGGCGTCGAGGGCACGGCCCGGCTCATCCTCCTCTATGCGCTGGGGCTCACGGCGCTGGCGCTTGCCGCGCCGAGCTTCGGGCTGGGCGGATGGGCCTCGCTGGCGGCCGCGGCGCTGCTGGGCTGGCGGCTCATCTGGCTGGCGAGCAAGTTCGCGCAGCGGCCCGAGGAGCAGCGTGGGTGGCTCTCGCTCTTCCTCTTCTCCAACGTCTACCTCCTCCTGTTCTTCGCCGTCCTGGTGGGAGAGCGCCTCGTCCGCCACGCTCTCTCCTGAGCCCGCCGCGGGGGCCGGACGACATCGCCAGGCTAGCCGCCTAACGACTGTCGACTCCCGTGGACCGATATGGGC
>JACOVB010000527.1 GCA_016177555.1 Candidatus Rokuibacteriota bacterium | reverse complement strand
GGCCCGAGCGCGCTTCGTCGGGATCTCGGTCCCGATGCACACGGCGTTGCGGCTCGGCGTCCGCGTGGCCGAAGAGGTCCGTCGGACCAATCCGGGGTGTCACATCTGTTTCTATGGGCTCTACGCCTCCCTCAACGCCGACTACCTGCTCGGCCACGTGGCAGATTCGGTGATTGGCGACCCCGACTTCCTGAACGGGCCCGGCTACTCGCTGGCGATCGTCTGCGCCATGCACCAGGAGTTCCCCGAGATCACGTTCGACTTCGCGGCCAAGGTCGAGCACATCCTGGAGCGCCGCGCGATCTTTCTGGAGCTGGGCGCGCTCGGCTGTGTGTTCATGGTCTCCGCCGTCGAATCGCTCAGCGACGCCGTGCTAGCGAATCTGGAAAAAGGGCACACCCGCGCGGACGTGTATGAGGCCCTCAGGATTGTTCGTGACGCCGCGATCGCCTTTCGTCCCACCTGGGTCGCCTTCACCCCGTGGACGACCCTGGACGACTACCTCGAGATCCTCGACTTCGTCGAAACCGAAGGGCTCATTGATCACGTGGACCCGGTGCAGTGCTCGATCCGGCTTCTGGTCCCGCCGGGGTCGGCGCTCCTCAAGAGCCAAGCGATGCGACCGCACCTGGGCCCGCTGGTCCCTGAGGCGTTCTACTACAAGTGGACGCACCCCGATCCGCGGATGGACGAGCTGCACCGGGCGGTCAGCGCGGCCGTCGAGCAGGCGGCCCGCGCCGCCGAGGACCCGAGCGCAACATTCTACCGGGTCAGTGAGCGAGCCGAGACGGCTGCCGGCCGGCCGCCGAGGCCGGTCGGTCCCGTGCTGCGCCCGGAGCGGGCCCGACCGCCGCGGCTCACCGAAGCCTGGTTCTGCTGAGCGGAGCCGACGGAGGGCCAGGTCGGCCCTCTGCAGGAGGGAATAGCGGGCGTGTAGTACGAACGAAACCGAGCGAATGGAGGAGCGACGATGGGACTCTTCAGGCGGTGGATCGGGGGAAGTGAGGGGAGGTCAGGTGAAGCGGTGGCGGGTTTGACGGCGCCGGAAACGCGTGAGCAACATGGACATCGCAGCGCCGTGTCCGATGAGCGCGCGCGGAGCGATGGGGAGCAGGGAGAGGACTCCCGGATCAGAGTGAAGGTTCAATCCCTGCTCGAGACGGCTATCAACCCCGCCGTCGCCGGCCACGGCGGGGTGGTGTCGCTCGTCGACGTGAGGGACAGGATGGTCTACCTCCAAATGGGCGGTGGTTGCCAGGGGTGCGGGATGGCCGACGTCCCGCTGAAGCAGGGCATCGAGACGATGATCCGGGAGGAGCTTCCCGAGGTCGTGGACATCATCGACGTGACCGACCACACCGCCGGGGAGAACCCGTACTCCGCTGCTTCGAAAAAGTAGCATGCCACGGCATCGATGGCGCCCAGCTCGTCACCGAAACCCTGGCCCGGGACGTGGTGGAGCGGTGGCCGACGGACAGTCCGATCGTGGTCCACTGTCATCTCGGAGAGCGGAGCGTCGAGGCGGCCTTCTTCTTGATCAACCAGGGGTTCACCAACGTCAGGAGCCTAGCGGGTGGGATCGACGCGTGGTCGGCTCAGGTAGATCCCACTGTTCCCCGGTACGCGGCGGCCCCGGCCCACTCGAAGTGAGCTCGCCCGCGGTGGAGATGGGTCCAATCACCGACACCTTCGGCCGGCCCCTCGCCAGCCTCCGCGTGTCAGTCACGGACCGCTGCAACCTCCGCTGTCAGTACTGCATGCCAGAGAAGGAGTACGTCTGGCTTCCCCGCGAAGACCTGCTGACGTTCGAGGAGATCCACGAACTCGTCGCCATCTTCACGGAGCTCGGCGTCGACAAGGTACGCCTCACGGGCGGCGAACCGCTCTTGCGCAGAGACCTTCCGGCCCTCGTGAGGATGCTCGCGCAAACCCGCGGGGCCAAGGACCTGGCGATGACGACCAACGGGGTCCAGTTGGCCGAGCATGCGCGGGCGCTCTACGAGGCCGGCTTGCACCGCGTGACCGTCAGCCTGGATACGCTCCGCCCCGAGCGCTTCAGGGCGCTGACGAGCCGGGACGTCCATAAAAGAGTGCTCAGCGGGATTGAAGCCGTCCGTCGGGTGGGCTTCAGTGGGTTGAAGATCGATACCGTGGTGATGCGGCGAGTCAACGAGGACGAGCTTGTCGATGTGCTGGAGTACGGCAAGCGAGTTGGCGCCGAGGTGCGCTTCATCGAGTACATGGACGTGGGCGGGGCGACGCAGTGGTCGCGCGACAAGGTCTTCTCCCGAGCCGAGATTCTTGAAGTTCTGGGCCGCCGGTATGGGCGGATCGACCCGATCATTGAGGCCAGCTCGGCCCCGGCGGAGCGGTTCGTCCTCCTGGACGGGACCGTGTTCGGCATCATCGCCTCGACAACCACCCCGTTCTGCCGAACGTGTGACAGGAGCCGACTCACGGCAGATGGGCAGTGGTACTTGTGCCTTTACGCTCGAGGGGGGCTCGATTTGCGGAAGCCGCTGCGGGACGGGGCCTCGAGGGAGGAGATCAAGGCCCTCATCGCGTCCGGGTGGACACGGCGGCAAGACCGTGGAGCCGAGGAGCGGAAGGAGCTGGAAGCGCTGGGTGTCCGAGGCGTCTTGGTTCAAATCGGAGGCCTCCGAAAGGACCCTCACCTTGAAATGCACACGAGGGGAGGATAGTCATGACCGCGCCCTCACGTCCCGGGACCGCGACCGATCCGGTCGTGGCGCAACCAATCGGGCCCGACAAGAGCATCGACTGCATCGGGTTCTTCTGCCCCATCCCCATCCTTACTGATGCTCGAGTCATACGGTGACGAATTCTCCCTCGTGCACACTTGTCACCCCATTACGCGAGGCTCAGCAAGACCAGGGACCCAGGGCGCTGACGCCGTTCTTCTGGCTGGTGACGAACCACAGAGCCAGGAACCACATCCGCAGCGGCTTGCGCGTATCCTGGAACGCCGTGCCGGCCGTCAGCGACGTCTCTCCATCGCATGCCCGGCAGTGAAGCACCCCACGCGCTGTCACCCACGGCCCCCGCGTCGCTCCGCGCCGACGGCAAACAAACCCGTCCGGCCAGCGCAGCCGCCGGATATAGTCCCGGCGCCCCGCCTCGCTTCGGAACCAATCATCCATCTCTTGAAACGTCCGCGGATAATCAATCCCCGGAACCGGGTGCTTCGCATTTTCCATCCCTCCGCGCTACCATCACATCAAGCTTGGGTGAAGGGGATACCCATTCCAGGTAAGCGAGGAGGGTCAACGTGATCCATTCCTATCGCGCGGCGGGACTGGTCCTGGCCGCACTGCTCGTCGTCCTGTCTCCCGCCGCGGCCCGGCCTGCGGAGGAGAGCGTCGAGGACCTGCTCTTCGACCTGCAGCTGGTGCCCCTGGACGGGCAGGCGCCGCCGCCGTTCACCCTCGAGGCTCTCGACGGCGCCCGCGTGTCCCTGTCCCAGTTCAAGGGCCAGGTCGTCCTGCTCTACTTCTGGGCCACCTGGTGACCCTTCTGCACGAGGGAGTTGCCCTCGACGATCGAGCAGCTGCACCGGGAGTACGGGCCGAAGAAGGTCGCCGTGCTGGCCATCAACATCCAGGAGGGCCGGGCCAAGGTGGCCGCCTGGGTGAAGCAGAAGGGCGTCACCTCGCGGGTGCTGCTGGACCCCGAGGGCGCCGTCATCGCCGCCTACCGGGTGACGGCCACCCCGACGGTCGTGCTCATCGGGCGTGACGGCAAGATGATCGCCCGCGCCGCCGGTACCCGGAGCTGGCTGGGGGACAAGGGGCGGGCGCTCCTCGGCGCGCTCCTCGCCGCTCCCGCCGCGGCCGGCCGGCCCGCGCCCGGCAAGTGACGCGCGCCCCGCGATGCCGCTCCGGAAGCGCGTGCTACCATGCTCTCAGCGTGAGCCTTCCTCCGACCCTTCATCCGCTCTTCTGGGACTGCCGGCCCGAGGACCTCGATCCCTGGTCGTGGGCCGCGTTGATGCGCAGGGCGTTCGACCTTGACCTGGCTCGCCTGTCCCCGCTGTGGCAGCCGCATCCGCCTGATCGCCACCGTCCACGATCCTCGCGTCATTCGGCGGATCCTCGCTCCCCTGGGCCTCGCGTGCTCGGGGCAGAGCCCCGGCCTCGCCCCGCCCGAGTCCACCGCCGCGCCCTGAGCCCGCTGGCACGAGGGGGTCGGCAGCCTTCGTGCCGCGCTCCCGGCCCGATGGCGGGACGCAGCGTCAGGTGTTGGTCCGTCTGCCGTCTGCCCCTTGACGGGGCCGTGGTCCGTGGCTAGCCTTGCGGTCAGCCGGGCGGGCTCTCTCGGCTCGCGTGGAGGAGTGTGTGTGCGCTGTGCCATCGGCAGCATCGGTGGGAGCATTGGGAGCGATCCGTGGGGGGGCCGGGTCCGCACGCGCCGCCACGGCCGAGTGCGGATCTTCTGTCCGGTCCACGCCCACGCCCGGCTCGGCCGCCCTCGGGCCGCGGGCCCGACCCCGGGGACTCCGTTAAGGCTGGCCACGCTCGAGGGCGCGGCAGCGGATCTGGTCGCCAAGCTCGGCGCCAGGGCCGAACCTGCGCGCGAGCTCGCCTACCGCCTCTACACGCTCTGCGAGCGCAAGAAGCGCGCCGGCGAGGCGCTCTCGTACAACGGCCTCGTGCAGAGCTGGCCCGAGATCAACCGCCTCGCGCGCGAAGGCGGCAAACGCGAGGCCACGCAACCTGACATGTTCGAGCGGCCGTGACCGTGGCCGAGCGGGCGCCTCTCGTCGTCGTGATCGCCGGGCCGAATGGCGCGGGCAAGAGCACGACGGCGGGACGGCTTCTGCAGGAGGCGCTGGCAGTGAGCGAGTTCGTGAACGCCGACCCCATCGCGAGCGGGCTGTCGGCCTTTCGGCCGGAGTCGGTGGCGGTGGCCGCCGGCCGAGTGATGCTCGCGCGCATGAAGGCACTTGCGCAGGCGCGACGGGACTTCGCCTTCGAGACGACGCTGGCCAGCCGCAGCCTCGCGCCCTGGCTTGCGGAGCTGCGGGCCTCGCGTTACCGCGTGCATCTTGCCTTTCTCTCACTACCGGGCCCGGACCTGGCGGTGGCCCGCGTGGCGGCCCGAGTGCGTCAGGGCGGACACGATGTGCCAGAGCCCGTGGTGCGCCGCCGCTTCGTGGCGGGACTGAGGAACTTCTTTACCCTGTACCAGGGGCTTGCGGATACCTGGCAGATGTTCGACAACTCGGCGGTGGATGGGCCGCGGCTGATCGCGACGGGCCGGACCGGGCAGCCGGCGCATGTGCTCGATGCCGGGGCCTGGGCGCGCCTCTTGGAGCAACGGCGATGAGCACAGCGCACGATTACGAGCCGACGCCGCTCGATCGAGTCGAGGACGTCGCTCGCATCCTGAAGGCCATGACGGGAGCCGTGCGCGAGGCGCTGTTGCGCCACAAGCGTCTGGGGAACCCGGTGGCGGTGTGGCGTGACGGGCGCGTGGTGTGGCTCCGACCCGAGGAGATCCCCGGGGAGACGGCGGGGCCGGGCCGCGGGGGGGAATGACGCGATGGCGATCACCAAGCCCACCGCGCCCTGGACTCGGCGGGGCGGCTGTTGACCGCCGTGTCCGCGCCGCAGGCGGACGAGATCGAGAAGGCGAAGATGGAGCTGCTGCGCGTGCGCTTCGACGTGGGCCTGAGGGAATCTCCTCAGCGCGAGCGCTTCACGAGCAAGACGAAGATCATGAAGTGGGTGACGAACAGGGCGGGGACGACGAATGTCGGGATGTACCAGGCCGAGCCCAGGTGAAGACCCACATCGAGCCGCGTCCCCTGGTAGAAGGCATTGACCAAATCCAGCGTTCCGACGATGCGGTAGCGCGTATCCCTGAGCGATCTGCCTCCAATTCAATGCCGCGCCCCTCGAAAGGGCTGGACGAGCAGGACGGCGCAGTCGGTGGCACGCGCGAGCGCCCGGAGGCCGTCAAGGATGCCGGCCATCTCCGGGGCGGAGTTCTCGTCGGCACGGTGCAGGCGAATGAGCGGGTCGAGGATGAGCAGGCGCGGCTGGCGTTGCGCGACGGTGGCCCCGAGGCGGGCGAGGCGTGTTTCGAGAAATCCTCACTGAGCCGCAATAGAGCCTTCTGGAACTCCCGAGCCGGATCGGCACGGTGGACCCGTATCACTTGCTCCGGAGCCTGACCTACTTCGAGGATGCGGAGGCCGAGGCCATGCCCGATGTCCTGGAGGTTCTGCCATGGGACGAGGTCAAGGCCTTCTTCCGGGCCGAGGCGACGCGCCTCTTCCGCGACCTTCCGTAGCCGTCCCGCGTGAAGCACTGGCGCATGAGCGAAGCGGGGCCCATGGCCGACTGGACCCGGTTCGCCCGCCTGCACCAATCGAAGCGCCGTGCCCCGGCGCCCGCCGCGGATTGCGCCGGCCCCCGCCAGGCGCTATAGTCGTGCCGCGCCGGTCGGGCGCGGGCTCGACCCGGGCGCGCGTCTCTCGACCGCGGCGGGCTTCGTGATCCAGACCATCGAGACCGACATCCTCGTGCTCGGCGCCGGCGGCGCCGGCCTCTGCGCCGCGTTGCACGCGGCCGACCGCTCGCCCCGGCTCTCGGTCACCGTCGCCGTCAAGGGGCTCCTGGGCCGCGCCGGATGCACGCGCATGGTCCAGGGCGGCTACAACGCGGTCCTCGCCGAGCCCGACTCGCTGGAGGCGCACTGCCTCGACACCCTCCAGGGTGGCGGCTGGATCAACGACCAGGAGCTCGTCTGGACGCTCGTCACCGAGGCGCCGCGCCGCGTCCTCGAGATGGAAGCGCGCTACGGTTGCTTCTTCGACCGGCACCCCGACGGCCGCCTCCACCAGAAGCCCTTTGCCGGCCAGACCCACGACCGCACCATCCACAAGGGCGATCTCACCGGCATCGAGATCATGAACCGGCTGACCGAGCAGGTGTGGGTCCGGCCCTCGATCCGGGTGCTGGAAGAGCACCGGGCGGTGGCGCTGCTGCGCGACGAGGCGGGGCGGGTGGGCGGCGCGCTGCTCCTCGACATCCGGAGCGGCGACTTCGTTGCCCTGCGGAGCCGCGCGACGCTCTCGGCCATGGGCGGCGGGCCCACCATGTACCGCGTCTTCGCGTGCTCGGCGGACAAGGCTGCCGACGGGCTGGCGCTGGCGCTACGGGCGGGGGCGCCGCTCAAGGACATGGAGATGATCCAGTTCCACCCGACCGGCCTCATCGTGCCGAACTCGCTCATGACCGGCGCGCTCCTGGAAGAAGGTCTGCGGGGCGCCGGCGGGCGGCTCCTCAACGGCCCGGGCGAGCGGTTCATGGCGCGCTACGACCCGGAGCGGATGGAGCGCTCCACCCGGGACCTCGTGGCGCGCGCCGCCTTCACCGAGGTGACGCAGGGGCGGGGGACGCCCAACGGTGGGGTGTGGATCGATGTCTCGCACCTCGGGGCGGACTTCGTCGAGCGGAACTTCCGCGGGATGGTCAAGCGCTGCCGCGACTTCGGCCGGGACCTGACCCGCGAGCCCGTGGAGGTGGGGCCGACGGCGCATTTCACGATGGGCGGATTGGTGATCGACGCGGCCTGCCGCACGCCGGTGGAAGGGCTCTTCGCGGCCGGCGAGGACGCGGGCGGCATCCACGGGGCCAATCGCCTGGGCGGCAATGGCGTGGCCGACTCCACGGTCTTCGGTGGGATCGCGGG
>JACOVB010000468.1 GCA_016177555.1 Candidatus Rokuibacteriota bacterium | reverse complement strand
GTGGTGGGCGACGAGAACTACGGCGAGGGCTCCAGTCGCGAGCACGCCGCCATGTCGCCCCGCTACCTCGGCGGCCGCGCCGTGATCGTCCGGAGCTTTGCCCGGATCCACGAGACCAACCTCAAGAAGCAGGGGATCCTGCCACTGACCTTCGCCGACCCGAAGGACTACGACCGCTTCGACCAGGCCGACCGGGTGAGCCTCGGTGGGCTCGGGAGCCTCGCGCCGGGGGCGCCGGTGGAGGTGGTCATCCGGAAGCCGGGCGGGGAGACGGCGACGATCCGCTGCAACCACAGCCTGACGGAGGAGCAGATCGGCTGGTTCAAGGCGGGGTCCGCCCTGAACGCCCTGAAGTAGCGGACAACGAGCGAAGCGAGACTCCGCCACGGGCGGGCGCTTGAGCGCCCGGGTGCCCGTGGCGCATGGTGGACGAGGGGGAGATCGCGGGCGCGGGCCGGGAAGCGACGCCGCGCGCCACGACCAAGGAGATACGGGTATGGCAGGCAAGGTGAAGGTTCCCGCGGGCGAGAAGATCACCGTCAGTCACGGCAAGCTGCAGGTCCCGGAGCACCCCATCATCGCCTTCATCGAGGGGGACGGCACGGGGCCGGACATATGGGCGGCCGCGGTGCGCGTCCTCGACGCCGCCGTGGCCGGGGCCTACAAGGGGAAGCGCAAGATCGCGTGGTGCGAGACCTACGCGGGCGACAAGGCGAAGGCGGTGTACGGGGCGGAGTGTCCGCCCAACCTCCTGCCGTCGGAGACCATGGACGTGATCCGCCAGTACCTGATCGCGATCAAGGGCCCGCTCACCACACCCATCGGCGAGGGGTTCCGCTCGCTGAACGTGACCCTGCGCCAGGAGCTGGACCTCTACGTGTGCCTCCGGCCGGTGCGCTACCTCAAGGGCGTGCCCTCGCCCGTGAAATCGCCGGAGAAGATCGACATGGTGATCTTCCGGGAGAACACCGAGGACATCTACGCCGGCATCGAGTGGGAGCAGGGGACGCCCGAGGCGAAGAAGGTGGTCCAGTTCCTCCAGAAGGAGATGGGGGTCAAGAAGATCCGCTTCCCGAACACCTCCTCCATCGGCATCAAGCCCGTCTCCAAGGAGGGCTCGGAGCGGCTCATCCGCGCGGCCATGCGCCACGCGATCGAGCAGAACCGCCGGAACATCACCCTCGTGCACAAGGGCAACATCCAGAAGTACACGGAAGGGATGTTCATGAAGTGGGGCTACGCGCTGGCCAAGCGCGAGTTCTCGGACCGGCTCGTCTCCTGGGACGACTGCGGCGGCAAGCCGCCCGCCGGCAGGATCCTGGTGAAGGACGCCATCACGGATGCCTTCCTCCAGCAGATCCTCACGCGGCCGGACGAGTTCGACGTGATCGCGTGCTGCAACCTGACGGGCGACCTCATCTCGGACGCCCTCGCGGCGCAGGTGGGCGGCATCGGCATCGCGCCGGGCGCCAACATCAACTACGACACCGGGCACGCCCTCTTCGAGGCCACCCACGGCACGGCGCCCAAGTACGCCGGCCAGGACAAGGTCAACCCGGGCTCCGTCATCCTGTCGGGCGAGATGATGCTGCGCCACATGGGCTGGACGGAGGCCGCCGACCGGATCGTCGCCGGGCTCGAGAAGACCATCGGCCAGAAGGTGGTGACCTATGACTTCGCGCGGATGACCGAGGGGGCCCGGGAGGTCAAGTGCTCCGAGTTCGGCACCGCGATCATCAAGAACATGGAGGGATAGCGATGGGCGCGCGGGCGAAGATCACCGTGGTGGGCGCCGGCAACGTCGGCGCCTCGGTGGCGCAGTACGCGGTGGAGAAGGAGCTGGGCGACGTGGTCCTGGTGGACGTGCTGGAGGGTATCCCGCAGGGCAAGGCGCTGGACCTGGCCCAGGCCGGGCCGGTGCACCACTACGACTCGGCTCTCGTCGGCAGCAACGGCTACGACGAGACGGCCGGGTCGGACATCGTGGTCATCACCGCAGGGCTGGCCCGCAAGCCGGGCATGACGCGGGACGACCTCCTCTTCAAGAACGCCGAGATCGTCGGGGGCGTGGTGGAGCAGGTCGCCGCCAGGTCGCCGGAGGCGATCCTGATCCTCGTGACGAATCCCCTGGACGCCATGGTCCAGCTCGCCTGGAAGAAGTCGGGCTTCCCGTCGCCGCGGGTCGTGGGCATGGCGGGCATCCTCGACTCGGCACGGTTCCGCACCTTCATCGCCCAGGAGCTCGCCGTCTCGGTGGAGAACGTGACCGCCTTCGTCCTCGGCGGCCACGGCGACACCATGGTGCCGCTGCCGCGCTACTCGACGGTGGCCGGGATCCCCATCACCGATCTCCTGCCGGCGGACCGCATCGAGGCCCTCGTCAAGCGCACCGCCAACGGCGGTGCCGAGATCGTCGCCCTGCTGAAGTCCGGGAGTGCCTACTACGCCCCCGCGGCCGCCACGGTGGAGATGGTGGAGGCCATCCTCAAGGACAAGAAGAAGATCCTGCCCTGTGCCGCGTACCTGGACGGCCAGTACGGCGTGAAGGGCCTCTACGTGGGTGTGCCCGTGAAGCTCGGGCGCCGGGGCGTGGAGCAGGTCATCGAGATCAAGCTCACGCCGCAGGAGCACGCGGCGTTCCAGAAGTCCGCCGGCGCGGTGCGCGAGCTGGTGGACAAGCTGAAGCTCTAGGCGGCAGGCGGACACGACCATGAGAGACATCCACACGTCCTCCGTTACCGATGCGGTCAAGAAGCTCTGCATGGAGGCGAACTACGAGCTCGAGCCGGACATGCTGCGGGCCTTCGACCGGGCGCTCAAGACGGAGCGCTCGGCCGCCGGCCGGCAGGTGCTCCAGATCCTGAAGGACAACGCCGAGCTGGCCCGGACGAAGAAGATCCCGTACTGCCAGGACACGGGGTTCGTCGTCTGCTTCGTCGAGCTGGGGCAGGATGTGCACGTGACGGGCGGGCTCCTGGCGGACGCCGTCAACGCGGGCGTGCGCCAGGGCTACACGGAGGGTTACCTCCGCGCCTCCATCGTCCGCTCGCCCTTCGACCGGGTGAACACGGGGGACAACACCCCGGCCGTCGTGCACGTGGAGGTCGTGTCCGGCGCCACGCTCAAGATCCAGATCATGCCCAAGGGCGGCGGCTGTGAGAACCGCTCCAAGTACAAGATGCTCACCCCCGCCGAGGGGGTGGAGGGCGTCAAGGCATGGGTGCTCGAGTGCATCAAGACGGCGGGTCCGGATGCCTGCCCGCCGCTGGTCGCTGGCGTCGGCATCGGCGGCACCTTCGAGAAGGCGGCGATCCTGTCCAAGAAGGCGCTGTTCCGGGAGCTGGGCACGCCCAACCCCGACCCCGCCGTGGACGCCCTCGAGAAGGAGCTGCTGGATCGCGCCAACCGCCTCGGCATCGGCCCCCAGGGCTATGGCGGCGACACCACGGCGCTGGGCATCCACCTCCTCACTTACCCGTGCCACATCACCAGCTTGCCGGTGGCCGTGACCATCGAGTGCCACGCCCATCGACACCAAGAGGTGACGCTGTGAACGGGCGGCTTCGAGCGCCGGCTTTGTCGGCGCAATCGACCGGGGGGAGGTTCGGAAGGGGGGCGCAGCCCCCCTCCGAGATCTGCCACGCCCATCGCCACAAGGAGGTGACGCTGTGATCACGACGGCGGCCGACGGGATCAAGGACATCACCCCCCCGCTCACGGATGCCGACGTCGAGTCGCTCAAGGCGGGCGACCGCGTCCGGATCACGGGGGTGCTCTACACCGCCCGGGATGCCGCGCACGGCCGGCTGCTGCCGCTCGTCGAGGCGGGCAAGCCCCTGCCCATCGACATCCGCGGGCAGATCATCTACTACACGGGCCCCTCGCCGGCCCGCCCCGGCGAGGTCGCCGGCTCCATCGGTCCCACCACCGCCAGCCGCATGGACAAGTACACGCCGACGCTCTATGGCCTGGGGCTCAAGGGGACGATCGGCAAGGGGGCACGCTCCCAGCCGGTGAAGGATGCGCTCCGGCAACAGAAGGCCGCGTACTTCGGCGCCATCGGCGGGGCGGGCGCGGTGCTCTCCCGCTTCGTCAAGAAGCTCCAGGTCGTCGCCTACGAGGACCTCGGCACGGAGGCAATCAGGCGGCTCGAGGTGGAGGGCTTCCCCGCCATCGTGATCTACGACTGCCACGGCGGTGACCTCTACCAGGACGGGATGAGGCAGTTCGCGCGCGACTGAGAGAATGGGAGAACACCGATGAGCAAACACACCTTCGGCAACCAGCGGGGCGAGGTCATCCCGGGGGCGACCCTGCGCACCGACGCGTGGTGGATCGAGCCCGCGCTGGTGATCCTGCTCCTGGGGAGCTTCGCGGTGTACGCCACGTGGGTCGCGCTCCAGAACGCGCACTACTACGTGGCGCCGTACCTCTCCCCCTTCTACTCCCCCTGCCTGACCACCAGCTGCCAGCACGTGACGTTGCCGCTGATCGGCTCGTGGTGGACCCTCTCGCCGGCCTTCCTGATCCTCTGGGTCCCCGGTGGCTTCCGGGCCACGTGCTACTACTACCGCAAGGCCTACTACCGCTCCTTCTTCGGCTCCCCACCGGGCTGCGCGGTGCGGGACGTGGCGAAGGGCTACACGGGCGAGACGCGCTTCCCCTTCATCCTGCAGAACATCCACCGCTACTTCTTCTGGCTCTCGCTCGTGATCGTGGTCTTCCTCTGGTGGGACGCGGTTCTCGCCTTCCGCTTCCCCGACGGCTTCGGCATCGGGGTGGGGACGCTCGTGCTGCTGCTCAACGCGGCGCTCCTCACGCTCTACTCCATCTCCTGCCACTCCTGCCGCCATCTCTGCGGCGGGCACCTCGACGCGTTCCACACCCGGCCGGCCAGGTACTCGCTCTGGCGCACCATCAGCTGTCTGAACGAACGTCACATGCTCCTCGCCTGGGTCAGCCTCATCTGGGTGGGGTTGAGCGACGTGTACGTGCGGCTGCTCTCCATGGGTGTCATCCGGGATCTCCGGTTCTTCTAGCGCGATGCCTTTCTCCCTGGAGGTACGCCAATGGCTGCTGACGTGAAGTACGAGACCCACGAGTACGACGTCATCGTCCTCGGGGCCGGCGGCGCCGGGCTCCGCGCGGCGATCGAGGCCTCGGCGCAGGGCGCCCGGACCGCGCTCGTCTGCAAGTCGCTCCTGGGCAAGGCCCACACGGTCATGGCCGAGGGGGGCATGGCCGCGGCGATGCGCAACGTGTGGAAAGAGGACAGCTGGCAGGTCCACTTCCGCGACACCATGCGCGGCGGCAAGATGCTCAACAACTGGCGCATGGCGCAGCTGCATGCCCAGGAGTCGCCGGACCGCGTCCTCGAGCTCGAGCGCTGGGGCGCGCTCTTCGATCGGACGAAGGACGGGCGCATCCTCCAGCGCGACTTCGGCGGCCACCGCTACGCCCGGCTGGCCCACGTGGGCGACCGGACCGGGCTCGAGATGATCCGGACGCTCCAGCAGCACGCCGTGCACCGCGGGATCGACGTCTTCATGGAGTACACGATCCAGCGGCTCCTGACGGACGGCGGGCGCATCGCCGGCGCCTTCGGCTACTCCCGGCCCACGGGGCAGTTCGTCCTCTTCAAAGCGAAGGCCGTGGTGCTCGCGACCGGCGGGATCGGCAAGATCTGGAAGTTCACCTCCAATTCCTGGGAGTACACCGGGGATGGGGTCAGCCTGGCGCTCGGGGCGGGGGCGGTGCTCATCGTCATGGAGTGCTTCCAGTTCGTCCGCTCCGGGTTGGTCTGGCCGCCCAGCGTGCGCGGCGTGCTGGTCTGCGAGGGGGTCCGGGGCGTGGGCGGCTCGCTGATGTAGAACAAGGG
>JACOVB010000467.1 GCA_016177555.1 Candidatus Rokuibacteriota bacterium | reverse complement strand
CAGGCCGACCGTCCCGAGGTCCGGCTCAAGTCTGACACCCCGCTCAGCGATCTCACGGTGCGCGACCTCGCCACCATCCTCGGTCAGCTCGGCACCGGCAAGGACTTCCGGGACGGCAAGGACTGGCAGAAGGACGACTTCGATGGCCAGAACAAGCCCTGGAAGGAGGGCAAGGAGCTCAAGGACGGCAAGGAGAAGCGCGAGATCAAGGAGCTGAAGGCCGAGAAGCTCGAGCTCGACGGCGTCTTCGACCCGTATTCGCAGCCCGACCCGCGCATCGAGCAGGTGATCCGCGCGCTCTCCGGCATGTCGGCCAAGGTCGACCAGCTCGCCGACCAGATCGAGGCGCTGAAAAAGGGCAAGGGCTGAGCCCGGCTCCTCTGGGACGACGTTCGAGCTCCCCCTCGGGCGATCCGGTCCGCCTGACGCCCGCCGTCAGGCGTCCACCGGCTTCTTGTGGTGGTTGCCGGCGTTCGGCCGTTCAGGGAGCGCGCTTGCCCAGGCGCTGATCGACGCCGACCCGAGGCAGACCAGCAGGTCCTGTCCTTCGCACGCGACCCCGCCCTCCAGGGTGCCGCCTTGCGCCTGTTCCTGCGCCTGGTGGAGCAACGCCTGCGCGCGCAGAGTATAGTCAACACCAAGGCCATGCGAAGCTACGCGGGCTGCTCGGCAGGCTCGTGGCGCGGCTCATCGAGACCGAGGTGCTGTGGCATCGGCTCCTGAGGCGGGCTCCTGGGGCGGACGGCGTCCGAGTCGGGCAGGTGACGTCACGGTGACGGGGGCCATGGACGGGGGCGACCGCCGGCGGAGCTACCGGCGTCCGAAAGGAGCGGCCTGGTGAGGCGTTCGGCAATTGGCACGCGCTCCTGGAGCCCATCCATTGCCGCACTGCGCTGCGCAAGGGGTCCAACCACCGGCGTCCTGATACCTGGAGGGCACGCCATGCGATCACCGTCCACTCTTCTCGTGGTTTGGCTCGCGGTCCTGCTGGGCCTCGGAGGCACGGCGAACGAGGCGCGCGCCGGATTCATCCCCTTCCCTGACCCGCCGGCGGTCGGCGCCGCTCGTCCGATGGAGCAGGATCCGACCGGCTTCCGACACCGGTGGTTCTGGGACCTCACGAACGCCGCCACGAACCCGGCCACCGTGCCGGGGCCAAGCTGGCAGATCCGGCTGGGGAGCGCGGGCAACCTGGCGACGAACACGGGGATCCTCGGGCTGGACGTGGCCCATCTCCCGCCGCCCCCTCACGGCAAGGACATCCCCCGGAACCCTCCCGGCGCTGGGTTCCTCGGGACGGTCAACTTCGGCGGGCTCGGGGTCGCATTCGCCGGGGCGGAAGCGAAGCAGTTCAGCCATCCGCAGACGGACAAGACCCCCGCGCACTTCGACGTGGTGGCGCTCAGCGCGTTCATCGCCGGCGCTCGCGGGGAAGTCATCGCGACCGGCCGGCATTCCGAAGCTCGGTTCGCCGAATGGTCCTACACGCCCCTGGTCAAGGGCAAGATCGACGTGCGCGCGAGCTATCCGGTCGTGGCCGGGCAGCCCAACGATCGGCCCATCGTGAGCGAGCTGGAGGTGAGTCCGGTCACGGGCACCGTGCGCGGGCCGCTCACGGCACCGCCGCCGATCAAGGAACCCCGACAGCCGACGGACTACTCGGTGCGGTTGACGACCAACCCGACGACCGACATGACCCTGGCGTTCCCCGGCTTCGTGGACGACGTGCCGGGCCGGCTCACCCTGTCGGCGGGCTTCGATCTCTTCGCCGGGATCGGGGGCGAGATCCTGACCCCCATGCTCGCCGACGCGAGCCTCTCGCCCTCCCCGCTGTTCGTGGGCGTCGACCTGGTCGAGTGGCTGAGCTTTCCCGCGCCACGGGATCTCTGGGACGAGGCGACCGATACGTTCTCGATCACCGACGGGCGGTCGGCGCTCCTGCCGGGGTTCCTCTTCTCGCGGAACCCGCTCGAGACCACCGACACCGGCGACTTCCGGCCGGCCGCGGCGGGAGACCTCTGGTCCGGCGGCGTCTTCGTGGCCGGGATCGTCGACGGGCGGTCGGTGCCCGAGCCGGGGAGCCTCGCGCTGCTGCTGATCGGGCTAGCGGCGCTGGCCATGCCGCTTCGGCGGGCTCTGGGCCAGCGCGCTGGCCGCCGGTAGTCCGGCGTCTGAAACGCCGGGGGAGCCGGCGCGGTACGGGCGCCGGCTCCGCCAATACCGTCCGGTCAGCTCAGCCGCGAGAGGCACTGCTGCACGAAGTCGCAGCCCACGCTCTTCACGTAAGCCTCGGTGAGGCGCTTCGTGATGGGGCCCGGGACAGCACCGTCGGCGATGCGCGCGCCGTTGAGCGCGCGCACGCCGCAGATGCAGAGGCTGGTGGAGGTGAGGAACCCCTCGTCGGCCGTCACCGCGTCGTAGACGTCGAGGTCGCGCTCCTCGCAGGGGATGCCGAGCTTCGCGGCCTGGTCCATGACCATGCCGCGGCTCACCCCGGGCAGCACGAACTGCTCGCGCGGGGTGTACATGCGCCCGCCGCGCACCACGAAGATGTTCGACCCCATGCCCTCGCACAGGTTGCCCCGCTCGTCGAGCATGACCGCCCAGGCCTCGGGGCTGAGCTCGGTTCGCGCTTGAGCATTCGGTCGGCCTTGTAGGCGTTGCTGTTAAGGCATTCGTTATGGACCACGTGTCCTCGGCCGAAGCGGCCGGGCCACTTCTTGAACAGCTCGCGCTCGTCGACACACGGCGTCGTGAACTCCGCGATGAGGCGATCGCGAGGTGGGGAACTGAGAATCCGTTCCCCGACCAGTGGTAGGCGCTCTGTCTGGCTTGCCGAATGGCTCATGTCGCGACCGCCGAGACCAGGCCTTGCCCTTTTAACATGGTGTGTGCCCTCCTGGGCGCAGGGACATAGCAAGGGCCATGCCGGGGCGTGGCCGGACCGGCCGAGGGCCTCTCAGCCCCCTGCGGCCCGCAACCTGGCGAGCAGGCTCGAATCAACCTTCTCCTTCACCGTGCGCCGGTCGATGCCGAGCCGGCGGGCGGTCTCGACATAGTTGCCGGTGCGCGCGAAGACGAGCGTGACGTAATGGCGGAGCATCTCCTCGGTGCTG
>JACOVB010000087.1 GCA_016177555.1 Candidatus Rokuibacteriota bacterium | reverse complement strand
GAGAACGGCCAGGACATGATCCGGGAGTACCTGCAGGTGAAGAGCGTGTGGATCAATATCGGCGCGAAGACCGCCAATCCCTTCGTGATGCGCTGAGCGCAAGTTCCCCCGCGGGGCGATCGGGCACTCGTCCCTAGCCCGCCGCCCCGGGCTCGATGAGCCACTGGCGACACCAGTCCGCCGCCTCCTTCGCCGCGATCCCGAGGTGGGACAGGTTGCTGTACATGCTCATGTGGGTGCTCTTCCGCTGGACGAACAGCTTCTTCTTGCTCGTGGCGATCTCCCCGAAGGCGGGGACCTCCCGCTCCCACATCGTCAGGTCGTCGCCCTCCGCGACGATCATCAGGGTCGGAGTGTCGAGGATCCGCGGCAGGAAGGGACGCACGTCGTAGGACCAGACGTGCTCGACGGACTGGATGGTGCTGTAGTGCTCGTGCCGCGGCGCGGTCGTCTCCTTGATCTTCATGAAGACCGGCCGGGTCTCCGGATGCGGCCAGGTGACGACCTCCGTCTTGGGATCGCCGGAGTGCGGGATGGTGCCGTGCTTGCCGGTGAGGTACCGGTTCCGTCGTTCCTCGTTGACCAGCGCCGTCAGCTCACGGAAGCCGACGGAGCCGTGGGCCCGCATCGAGTTGTACCAGCCCTCGATGATGGGGATCTGCGACACGACACACTTCACGCGAGGGTCGAGGGCGCCGACGATGAGGGCGTGGCCGCCGCTGTAGGAGATCCCCCAGACGCCGATGCGCTCGCGGTCGATCACGCCCTTGTACTCGTCGAGATAGCTGACCGCGTCGACCGCCGACCGATAGTCGGCGATCTGCTTCCACGGGTCGAGGTGCTGCCGCGGCTCCCCGTCGCTCGCGCCGAGGTGCCGGTAGTCGAAGATCAGCGCCGCGAGACCTTCGCGCAGGAAGTACTGCGCGTACTGCGGCATCGTCAGTTCCTTCACGTAGCACCATCCGCCGCCCATGATGATCACCGGCCACGGGCCTTGCCCGGTGTCCGGCGTGAAGAGATCGGCGCGGATTATCTCCCGGGGGTTCTCGCTGGAAAACTCGACTTCACGTTTCATCGTTCGAATCTCCTTGTCAGCGACGTGAGCTGGGCGCGCCCGCCGGCACCCACCGGGCGGGGCAGGCACCATGCTTAGCGCACCGGCGGGACAGCGTCAAGTGGGCTCCTCAGTCCACAGGCCGCTCGTCCTCGAACTCAGCGAAGGGCGCGGCCGCGTCAACGATCCGTCCGCCGGCCATCGCCAGCGGGGATCGGATCCGGCCGATCTCGTCGACCGGAACGGTCACGGAGCCCCTCGACAGCGCCACGAGGTCGCCGACCCGGCCGACAACTGGCTCGACAGGGGCTCCGCCGCCGGCCGCGGGGGCGCCGGTGTTCCATGCGCTGCCGGCCTCGAGCGATGACGAGGTCGTCGCGGTGCTCGCGCAGGTCCAGCGCCGCGTGCTGCCCCTGCTGCGACGGCGCGGGCGCCTGCCCGAGCCAGAGGCCTCGCCGAGCGATCCCGGGGCCGAGCAGCTGCTGCTGCTGGCGGGCGCCGCGGCGGCGGCGATCCAGCGCTCGACCTCGAGGCCGTGGGCTACGATGCTGCGACGAGCTTCTGGCTCTCGCGGTCGAGGGCGACCAGCGCCTGCTGGATCAGGTCCACTTCTCGGGCTTCAAACAGTGATTCGCCGCACGAGGATATGGCGCATCCCGATGATCCTGGAGCACGGCACCGCGGGAGCTTGCTCACGGACCGCCTCGGGTAGGGCACGCGCGGCTTCGCCGATGATCTGAAGGTGCCGCACGATCCAGCTCTGGATGAGCTCGTCCGTCTCGAAGGCGTGACGGCCGCGCGCCGCGTAGCGCTCGATGTGCTCGATGGCCGCGAGGGCGTGTGCCGGAGGCGTTCCCGCGGGTCTCTCAGAGCGACACCGCCTCGCGGAGCACACGATCCCGGATGCTCGGCCGGAGCCCGCGCGTGGAGATGACGTCGACGTGACGGCCCAGGAGCGCCTGCAAGTCCATGAGCAAGCCGCCCATGTCGAGCAGGGTGCGGCCCGGCTCCATCTCGACAAGGAAGTCTACGTCGCTGGCCTGGTCGGCCTCACCGCGGGCCACGGATCCGAAGACCCGGATATTCCGGGCTCCGTGACTTGCCGCCAGCCGGAGTATCTCCTCGCGCCTCGCCCTGAGAAGCTCGTTGATGCCCAACGCATCGCTCATAGCGTGATTCTTGCGCCCAGTGTCTCATGGACTCGGCGTCAGCAGCGACCCTCCTCGCCCGCCTGCATCGCGGCGAGCGCGTGGAGTTCACGCGCCTCCCGTGGCCAGGGGATGCAGGACGCCGATCGCCCATCCCAGATCCAGGCGCTCCCCCAGCCAGCCCGGGCATGCCGTCCGCGCGTGGAGGCGCAGCCCCTGCGCCTCGTGCCGCGCCCGGAGGGCCCGCACCGGATCGACGGGCACCACGGCCAGCGGCGGGACCTCGGGCAGGGGCCGGCCGTCCGGCCGCCGGAACCGGAGCGCGCCGTCGGGCTGCCGATCGACCTGGTAGCCCTCCTCGTGGACAGCGCGGTGGTGCCGGCGACAGAGCAGGGCCAGGTTCGAGAGCGTCGTCGGGCCGCCTTGCGCCCAGTGGCGGAGATGATGCCCCTGGCCGAACGGCAGCCCGCAGCCCGGAAAGCGGGAGGCCCGGTCCCGGTGGTGGAGCGCTCGCCGCAGCGCCGGGGGAATGGTCCGGGTCCGGGCCCCGATCTCCAGGAGCCGCCCGTCCTGGTCGTGCCGCATCATCACCCGGCTCGCGTCGCAGGCCAGGCGCCGCGACGTTTCTGCGGGAACGTGCGCGCCCCCTTCGAGGACGGACTGGCCGGGCTGATCCGGGTCCGCCAGCGCCGATGCATCGACATGGACCACCACCTGGTACCGCTCTCCCGGGGCGCCGGGATCGAGTTCGTGGTGCAGGGCGGTTTCCGCGAGCAGGGCCAGGGCGTCTGCCTGCTGCTGGGCCGTGGT
>JACOVB010000466.1 GCA_016177555.1 Candidatus Rokuibacteriota bacterium | reverse complement strand
TCCTTGACGCGCTCTCTCACCTCGGCGGTGGTGATGGCGCGGCCGAGCTCCCGGCGGATCGTCGTCATGCGCTCAGCCACCGTGGCGATCTCCTTGTCGGAGATCTTCTCGAAGGGCGTCTTCAGGATCGAGAGCATGAAGGCGATGTCGAGGTCCACGAGCAGGCTCGCGTGGAAGAGCATGCCGCCGGCGGGATCGAAGTAGATGCCGAGGCCGGCCACCTTCTTCCGCCCCACCTCCACGTCGTTCTTCCGCCGGTACTCGGCCTCGATGCCGAGATCGCCGAGCGCCCCGGTGATCCCCGAGGAGAAGCGCGTGAAGAGATCGCGGGTGCGATCATAGGAGCGCTCCCCGGCCGGCGCGGGCAGCATGACGGCCACCCCGAGCTGGTCCCCGCCCATGATGATGGCGCCGCCCCCCGTGGGCCGCCGGTTCACCTCCACGCCCGCGGCCCGGCACTCGTCGAGCCTGAGCTCGGAGCCGAGCCGCTGGAAGCGGCCCACCAGGGCGCAGTGGGAGCGGTAGGTGTACAGGCGCAGGGTGGGCGGGCTCTGGCCGCTGCCCTGCCGCCGGGTGACCACCTCGTCGGCGGCCAGCCCGAGGGCCGCCCCGACCCCGTCGTCCGCGATGTAGCGCCAACCCACGCGGCTCCCTCTCGGCTCCGGCCCTACTGGAGAATGATCATGACCAGGGCCAGCAGCCCCAGCAGGATGGGAATCGCGCCCAGCAGCAGCGTCAGGGTCATGGTGCTGCCGTACTCGCCCCTCTCGACGCTCTCGTACGTCTTGCGGTAGGCGTAGGTGGCCAGGGCCGCCATCAGGGCGCCGCCGATGACGAAGCTCCCGCCGAGCCCGACGAAGAGCTGGACCCGGCCGTTCCCGGCCAGGTGGAAGTAGCCGGCGATGCCGACTCCCAGCGCGATGAGGGCCAGCGCGGTTCGAACCCAGGCCGCGTAGGTGCGCTCATTTGCCAGGTGCGTACGCCGCCTGGCCTCGGCGGTGCGCTCTCGGGCGAGCTCATGCTGATCGCTGGTGCGGTCCCACGCCATCCCCTACTCCGCATGCCCTTCCCGCCGGACTCCCACGAGGGGCGGCCAGGCGGTGCCGCCCGGCTCGGCGCCACCGCGGGGGTATTCGGCCTTCCAGGGAAGGATCTGGCGGATCCCGCCCTGGGGCTTCGGGTGGTCCCCCACGTAGCGCGGGATCAGGTGGATGTGGACGTGGAGCACGCTCTGGCCTCCGGCCCGGCCGACGTTGACCCCCACATTGTAGCCGTCGGGCATGAACTCGTCATCCAGAGCCTGCCGCTCGTGCCCCACGAGCGCCATGCAGGCCGCCACCTCCTCGGGAGAGAGCTCGAAGAAGGAGGCGCAGTGCCTGAACGGCATGATCAGCGAGTGGCCGGGACTCACCGGAAAGGAGTCGCGCGCGCAGTAGGCCAGCGCGTTTCGCCGCGTGACACTCCGGGGTGTGCAGAAGAGGCAGGGATTGTTGGGGTCTCGCATGGGGGGTCAGGAGGCTCCTTTCGCAGGCGGCGCGCTCGCCGCGTAGAGCATGGCGGTGGTCCGGTATACGAGGTGCGAGAACTTCGAGTACGGGATATAGACCAGGAGGACGAAGACGAAGACCAGGTGGACGGCGTACATGGGGTAGGCCGCGCCGCGCGCATCCGCCAGGCGGAGTATCTCGCAGAGGAACCCGGTGAGCGTGGTGCTCCCGAGCACTACGAGGAAGAGCCAGTCCGAATAGGTGCTCTTCCCCGCCCGCTCGGCATCTGCGACCCGGCGGTACCCGAAGACCAGGAGCGCGCCCACCACCGCGACGCCGCTGGCGTTGCCGAGGATCTTCACGGGATGCCAGAGCGGCCACGGGGTCAGGTAGCCGAAGGCATAGATGCCGATGCCCACCGACGTGGTCGTCGCCACGAGGCCCAGGAAACCCCAGAACACCGCGAGGTGGGTCGGGTGGAGATGCTCCTTGAAGGTCTGGCGGGTCCCGGCCGGGCGGGACCGGCACTCGCCGAACTTCCGATGCCTCAGGATCCCGAGCACCGTGGGCACCAGGGCCTGTGTGGGGGCGCGACCGTCACCGCCCATGTGCAGGGTCATGGCCTTCCAGTACCGGACGCCGCCGGCCAGGGCGCCGAGCCCGGAGAGCGTCATCGCAGCCATGAAGACGATCTCGATGTGGATGATCGGGAGGAGCTTGGAGAAGACCACAGGGCCCTCGGGGAGCCGACCGAGGTGGCCGAGCGAGGCCAGGAGCGCGAGGAAGATGAGCGCGGGCACCGCGAAGAGCAGCGGAAGGAACCGCGGATCGCTCACCGCCCGGCCCATGAAGGCCGGCACCGCGAAGTGCTGGATGCTGTAGTCCCGCAGCGCGGCCATGAGGCTCGCCGGCTTGGCATCGCGCGGGCAGTAGACCGTGCACGACGCGCACTGGTGGCAAAGCCAGATGGAGGAGTTGCCCAGCGCCCGCTCCTTGAGCCCCCACTGGACCCAGATCATCTCCTTCCGCGGGAACGGATTGTCCGCCGTGGAGATGGGGCAGACCACCGAGCAGGTCCCGCATTGGTAGCAGGCGGTGAGGTCGGGGGCGCCGAGACCGAGGATCTCTCGCTTGAAGCCCAGGTCCGCGCCGACGAGGGCCGGCACTAAAAGCCCTTCATCGGGTTCGGGCCTATGGCCTTCATGGTCTCGACGAACCGGGTGAGCTTGCCGGGCAGGCTGTCGAAGTCGGAGATGGCCGTCTCCATCACCTGCGCGCGCTCCGGCTCCAGCATGAGGCGGGAGAGGGTCTCGCGGACATTGTCCATCCGCGTCGCCAGGAGCTCGCTGCCCTTGATGAAGTGGCACTGGTAGTCCTCGCCCGGCTTGCAGCCGAGGAGGACGACGCCGTCGAAGCCCTTCGAGAAGGCATCCGCGGCCACGATGGCGTTCACCGATCCGAGACATCGCACCGGGATGATCCGGAGCGAGGCCGGCAGCGATAGCCGGTTGATCCCCGCCATGTCGAGCGCCGGATAGGCGTCGTTCTCGCACGCCAGCACCAGGATGCGCGGCTTGTCGTCGTCCCCCTCGGGCACGTCCACCGCCTTGATCATGGAGGCCACCATGTCCACCGAGTAGTCGTCGAAGGAGATGATCTGCACCGGGCAGGCCCCCATGCAGATCCCGCACCGGCGGCAGCGGTTGGTGACGACGAAGGGCGTGTTCTTCTCCGGCAACAGCTCGATGGCGCCGAACGGGCATTCCTGGCTGCAGCGGCCGCACATCGTGCACTTCTGCAGGAAGAAGCTCGGGAAGGAGAGATCGCCGACCCGCGGGTGCACCGCCGCGCCCGCCGAGGCCTTCTCCGTCACCTGGATCGCCTTGAGCGCCGCCGCGGCCCCGTCGGTGGCCGCGGCCTGCATGTCCATCGGCTTGCGGACGCAGCCCGCCGAGTAGATGCCCGTCCGCTGCGTCTCGTACGGGAAGCAGAGGAAGTTGGAGTCGGCAAACCCGTGCTTGGAGACCGGGAGCCCCTTGCCCTGGAGATACTGGAGGTTGAGCCCCTCGGACTCGGAGGACATGGGCACCATGCCCACCGAGAGGACGAGCAGATCCACCTCGATCCGCACGGGGCCGCCCAGCGGCGAGTCCTCGAGGTCCACGGCCACCCCGCCCCCCGTTGCGTCGGAGACCCCCGCGACCCTCGCGCAGGTGAGCATGAGGCCGGCATCTTCCTGGGCCGCCTTGTAGAAGTACTCGGACTGGCCCGGCGCCTGCATGTCGCGGTAGACGACGTAGACGGCCGTCTCGGGGCTCTGCGCGCGGATGTAGGCGGCCTGCTTGAGGGCCACGAGAGAGGTCACGTGCCCGCTGTACTTGACATTGTCCGCATCCTCGGCGCTATCGCAGAGCAGGATGGCGACCGACCGGGGCGCCTTGCCGTCCGAGGGGCGCGCGATCCTGCCCGCGCGCGCCATGTCCTCCAGCACGACGCTCGTGACGACGTTCTGGCAGCGGCCGTACCCGTACGGCTCGAGCGCGGCCGCGGCGTCGAAGGGCTGCCAGCCGGTGGCCCACACCACGGCGCCGG
>JACOVB010000465.1 GCA_016177555.1 Candidatus Rokuibacteriota bacterium | reverse complement strand
AGGTAGTACTCGTGCACGCTCAGCGGGAGGACGACGAACATGAACACCGCGATGGCCGCCACGGTCCACCGGGCGATGGGCAGCGGGTACAGGGCCATGTCGGCCTCGTACGTCGTCTTGAGGACCCCGCACTCGCGGTGGATCATCCCTCAGACCCTCTCGATGGTCGCCTTGCCGAAGATGCCGTACGGCCGGACCATGAGCGCGATGATCATCAGCAGGTAGGGGGCGAAGTCCTTGGTCCCGCCCCCCACCCAGGGATCCACGTAGCCAGCGGCCACGTTCTCGACGATGCCGACGATCAGCCCGCCGAGGATGGCCCCGGGGACCGAGTCGAGGCCTCCCAGGATGACCACCGGGAAGACCTTGAAGCCCACCAGGGCCAGGTGCACGTCCACCCCCAGGAGGCTGCCCCAGATGATCCCGCCGAGGGCCGACACGACGCCGGCCATGGCCCAGGCCAGCGCGAAGTAGCGCTCCACGTTGATCCCCATGGCCATGGCCACCTGCTGGTTGTCGGCCACCGCCCGCATCGCGATGCCCTTGCGGCTCTTCAGGAAGAACCAGCCGAAGGCCGCCAGGAAGAGCAGGCTCACCACGGCGCCCAGGAGCTGGATGGGCGGGATGAAGAGCGGCCCCCACACGATGGGGGAATCGCTGATGGGCAGCGACAGGGACCGCGTCTCGGCCCCCCAGAGGAGCGGTCCGAGGCCGCGCAGCACGGCGGCGAGCCCGATCGTGGCCATGATCACGGCGACGATGGGCCGGCCGATGAGCGGCCGCAGCACGACGCGCTCCAGCCCGAAGCCGAAGCCGATCATGCCGCCCAGTCCCGCCGCCACCGCCAGCCAGAGCGGGGCGCCGTACAGCGCCATCGCCGCGGCCACGCCCCACCCCGCGATCATGACGAACTCGCCCTGGGCGAAGTTGATGGCGTCCGTGGCCTTGTAGACCAGGACGAAGCCGAGGGCGATGAGGGAGTACATCAGCCCGATCAGGATGCCGTTGGACAGGAGCAGCGAGAAGAACTGCCAGTCAAGCATGGGCCAGGGTCCCCGAGTCGACCTCTTGGATGCGCGCGCGCGACTGGAGCGTCGCCTGGCGGCCGTCCTCGTAGGTGATGACGGTCGCCAGCTCCACCTCGCCTCGGCCCGAATAGAAGGCGTCGATGATCGCGGCGTACTTCTCGGCGATGAACCGGCGCCGCACCTTCCGCGTGCGCGTCATCTCGGCGTCATCGGCCTCGAGATCCTTGGTGAGGAGCAGGAAGCGCCGGACCTTTGACGCCTCGGGCAGGGTCGCGTTGCACTTGGCGATCTCCTCCCGGATCAGCTCGCGCACCTCGTCCTTCTGGGAGAGGTCCATGTAGGAGGTGTACGGCAGCCCCCGGCGCTCGGCCCAGTTGCCCACCGTGCTGAGGTCGATGGCGACCATGGCGGCGACGAATGGTCGGTCGTGGCCGAACCCCACCGCCTCGCGGATGAAGGGGCTGAACTTCAGCTTGTTCTCGATGAACTGCGGCGCGAAGGGCGTCCCGTCGGCCAGCTGACCCACGTCCTTCGCCCGGTCGATGATGACGAGATGGCCGCGCGGATCGAGGAAGCCGGCGTCGCCCGTGTGGAACCAGCCCTCGGCGTCCAGCACCTCGCGCGTGGCCTCCTCGGCCTTGAAGTACCCCCGGAAGACACCGCCACCGCGGATCAGCACCTCGCCGCGCTCGGCGACCCTGACCTCGATCGTGGGGTACGGGCGGCCGGCGGTCGTGGGGTTCGCCTCCGTGTCCGGCTGCTGCGAGACGAAGCCCGTCGTCTCGGTGGAGCCGTACACCTGCTTGAGGTTGACCCCGATGGAGCGGAAGAAGCGGAAGGTGTCGGGCCCCAGCGGGGCGCCGCCCGTGTAGGCCCAGCGCGCCCGGCCGAGCCCCAGCTGGTCGCGGATCGGGCCGTAGACGAAGAACTCCCCCAGCAGACACGCGAGCCGGAGCCCCAGGGGCACGGGTGTGCCGTCTGCGCGCAGGATCTCCGCGCGCTCGGCGACGTCCCGGAACCGCTCGAAGACCCACCGCTTGAGGCGCGTCGAGTCCGCGGCACGCACCTGCACGGAGGTGAGCATGTTCTCCCAGATCCGGGGCGGTGCCAGGACGGCCGTCGGCCCCAGCTCGCGCAGGTCGCGCTGGACGGTCTCGGGGCTCTCGGGGCAGTTGCAGGTGAATCCGACCATGAGCCCCACGACGAGGGTGTAGAAGGAGTCACCCACCCAGGCCATGGGCAGGTAGGCGAGCCAGTCGTCCTCGCGCCGCACGTCCTCGACCGACAGGAAGCCCTCGGCGGTGGCAAGCGCATTGGCGTGGGTGAGCATCGCCCCCTTGGGGTTGCCGGTGGTGCCCGAGGTGTAGCAGATGAAGGCCAGGTCCTCGGGCGTCCCGCGCTCGATCGCCGCCTCGAAGTAGCGGGGGTGCTCCTCCCCGAACTTCCGGCCGATCTCCTCCACGTCGGTGAAGGCGCGGAGCCAGTCGAAGCGGTAGTGGGTCATCCCACGCGGGTCCTCGTAGATCACGTGGCGGAGGGCGGGAAGCTCGGCCCTGAGCGCAAGGATCTTGTCCACCTGCTCCTGGTCCTCGGCCACGATGATCGAGACCTCGGCGTGCGCCAGCACGTACGCCAGCTCCCGGGCGATGGAGTCCTGGTACAGCGGCACGGAGGCACCGCCCAGCGCCTGCGCCGCGACCTGCGCCGCGTAGAGGCGCGGGCGGTTGTCGCCGATCACGGTGAGCTTGTCGCCCCGGCCGAACCCGAGCGCCGCCAGGCCGAGGGCGAAGTCGCGGATGTGGTCGTGGTACTGGCGCCAGGTGTAGGACTGCCAGATCCCACGGTCCTTCTCCCGCATGGCGGGCCGCTCGCCGAACTCCCTGGCGTTGCGCTCCAGCAGCCGGGGGAGCGTGCCGGGTTCAGCCACGGGCGGCTCCGGCGGCGGACTTCTTGGTCTCGCCGAGGTAGGCCTTGATCACCTTCGGGTTCGCCCGCACCTCGTCGGGCGTGCCCTCGGCGATCTTCTGCCCCATGTCCAGCACCGCCACGCGGTCGGAGATGTCCATCACCACCCCCATGTCGTGCTCGATGAGGATGACGGTCGTGCCCCACTCCTCGTTGACGTCGAGGATGAAGCGCGCCATGTCCTCCTTCTCCTCCTGGTTCATGCCGCCCATGGGCTCGTCGAGCAGCAGCACCTTCGGGGAAAGCGCCAGCGCGCGCCCCAGCTCCACCCGCTTCTGCAGCCCGTAGGCCAGCGAGCCCGTGGGACGCTTCCGGAGATCCTGGATCTTGAGGAAGTCGATGATGTCCTCCACCACGCGACGGTGCGCCACCTCCTCCTTCTGGGCGAGCCCCCAGTAGATCACGGAGCCGAGCACCCCCGACCGCATGTGGACGTGGCGCCCCAGCATGAGGTTGTCGAGCACCGTCATGCCCTTGAACAGGGCGATGTTCTGGAACGTGCGCGCCACCCCGCGGTGCGCGACATGGCTCGGCGAGAGTCGGGTGACGTCCTCGCCCTCGAGCGTGATCCGCCCGGT
>JACOVB010000470.1 GCA_016177555.1 Candidatus Rokuibacteriota bacterium | reverse complement strand
CTCCTCGGGCTGGCCGTGGGGGACGCGCTCGGGCGGGCGCGCCGTGTCGGCGGGGACAAGGTCGAGGTGATGCCAGATGACGAAATCGAGATCCCGGTAATCGCCATCCTCGAGCAGGATGTCCGAGTGCGGCGGCAGCTCACCCCCATTTGTGCCTGGCGCGAGTGGACTCCAGCAGGTCTTCGTCGACCGACATGTGCATGCCGGTGAGGGTCCCGAGGGCGTCCTTGCCGTCCTCGGACCCCGTCACGCCGACGAATAGCGGGTAACCCTTGACCCAGATGTGGGTGGTAGTGCCGTGCTCGCCGTCCTCGAGGAAGATCTTCTTCGCCGTCGCGGCGAGCCAGTCAGCCAGCGCTTCAAGATTCGATCGGGCCGTGGCCATCAGGGGCCTCCTTGTGTGCCGGGGTTCGCTACTTCCATGCTCAGAATCGCGCCCGGCTGTGACAGGCGAGGTCACACCTTATGGACCTCTACGCGACGGCGATCACGGCGGCGACGGGGCGCGACACAATCCCGCAGGCCGACTGGGATCGAGTGCGCGTCTACCTGCCCCGGTCGCAGAAACACCGGATCATCAAGGAGCAGGCGTTCGAGCGCACCGACGCCGTCAAGGCGAAGCGCATCTTCCCCGAGGAGCTACGGAGGCTCGCCGCCGGGCTTGCGGCCCAGCGAGCCCGTCGTGAACGTGCCTGACTCCGAGCCCGAGGCCGACTGAGCCGGGAGCGGCTTGCGCGGCGCGGCCGGTCACGCTATCGTGCCCGCTGATGGCCGAGATCTCCTCCCTGGTGGTCGGTCGATTCAAGCGACT
The DNA here is from genome assembly GCA_016177555.1 of Candidatus Rokuibacteriota bacterium. Next base: position 2,441 of record JACOVB010000470.1, on the reverse strand, counting down.
CGCGCGGCGCTCCTCCGAGACCTGGCAGGGCGGGCTCGTGAAGATGCCCATGTGGATCGGGGCGCCCGGCGACATTCCCGTCCGCCCGTGGGGGGCGGTGTGGGTCAGCCGGGAAACCGACATGGTGAACGTCAAGCTCGCCGAGGGCGCGCCCGACGCCGGGCTCGCCCTCGACGTGTTCCTCGATCTGGGGCTCAGGTTCACCCGGACGCGCCCGGCCCGGATCGAGGTGGTCGCCCCGGCCCTGGGCGAGGCGATCGCGCGGGGCGTCGGCGACCCCGAGCTGGAGGTTCACGTCGTCGACGACATCTCGCTCGTCCGGGACAAGCTCGGTCAGATGGTGGAGATGACGGAGGGCAAGCCCCTGCCACCCGAGGCCCTCCGGGCCCGGGGCGTGACCGTCGAGCGTATGCGGGCGTTCGCCGAGGCGGCCCGCGAGTTCTTCGACGCGGCCCTGTGGCGCCACCTGAGCGATGAGGACATCATCCGCATCGAGGCCCCGGCAGTCGACCGCGGCCTCTCGTGCGCTACCGTCCTCGGCGCCGGGGGCCAGGTCTTCGGGGTGGGGTTCTTCGCGAGCCCGCGGGAGCTCGAGCGGCTGCAGGAGGACCCCGATCCCGAGACGCTCATCGGGCCTCGCGGGCGGTGGAGCGTTCTCTTCGGCCCCATCGACGAGATGCCCTTCGGCGACGTGGATCTGTGGGAGGAGCATGCCTTGCCGGTGGCCGGGCCCTCGGCGTACCCGGTGGCGGTATGGTTCGGGTCCAACGGCCAGCTGCGCCGGCCCGAGGGACCGATGCTGGCCGAGCTCGAGGCCATCCTTCGCGCGCTGGCGCGGGCCACGGAGGACGAGATCGACAGCGGGCGCTGGAGCCGTGACGTGCCCGCCGCGGACGGGCCACGCCGGATCACGCTCGCTCTGCCGGAGCTGCTGCGGCCTCTCGATGCTCCCGCCGAGCCGCGAGTCGGAGGCCTGCCGGACCGCCGGGCCATGGAGCGCGTGCTGCTCGAGGTCCAGCGCTTTACCGCCGGCGAGTCCTTCGAGAGCACGGACGAGCTGAACGCGAGCATCCAGCGGAAGTTCTCGGGAGCGCTCGACGCCATCCCCTCCACGGCCTCGACGCCGATCGAGCGCGCGCAGGAGATCGCCTACCGTGCGGTGGAGGCTCGCGGCCGCCGGCGCGTCCAGCTCGCCCGGCGGGCCCTCGAGGTCTCCCCCGACTGCGCCGACGCCTACGTACTCCTGGCGGAGGCGGCGACGGAGCTACCGGCCGCCCGCGATCTCTATGCCCGCGGCGTGGCGGCCGGCGAGCGGGCGCTGGGCCCTACCGCCTTCACCGAGGATACCGGCCACTTCTGGAGCATGATCAGTACGCGCCCCTACATGCGGGCCCGCTTCGGGCTCGCCCAGAGCCTGCAAGCCCTCGGGGAGCGCGATGCGGCGGTGGATCACTATCGAGATCTCCTCCGGCTGAATCCGGGCGACAACCAGGGTGTCCGCTATTCGCTGCTACCCGTCCTGCTCGAGGCCGGCCGTGACGCCGAGGCGGAGGGGCTCCTCGATCAGTTCCATGACGAGGGGACCGCGGCATGGGCCTATGCATGGGCGCTCCATGCCTTCCGGCGCGGGGGCGACGCCGTCCCGGCGAACGAACACCTGCGGCGGGCGGTGCGCGCCAATCGCCATGCTCCCCGCTACCTGCTCGGCAAGCAGACATGGCCGGGCGCGATGCCCGCCGCCTACGCGCTCGGCAGCCATGAAGAGGCCGCCGTCATAGAGGACATGCTCGGCGACCTCTGGCGAGCCACGCCGGGCGCCGGCCCCTGGCTCGCTGCCCAATTCCCGTCCGCCCGCGCCGGCAAGCGGCGCAGGCGCTGAACCGTTCCGGGGCGCGCCGCGCTTCACCCGCCCCCCCTCGCCGTCAAGCGGGGTGCTGGCCGAAGGTTTGAAAGGGCTCGAATTCGAAGCGCGCGTACCGGCGCAGCAGGGCGAAGTCGCGCACGTTCTGCGTCACCACCGTTGCGCCGATCTGGCGCGCGGACAGCGCGATGAGCGCATCGTTCCAGAGGGCGGAGAACCGGTCCCGAAGCTGGGGCTGGCGGCGCCACGCCTCGGCGAGGACATCGCCCACCCGATCCCAGGCCCGAGCGTCAGGCGTCACCACGCGGCCCAGCCGCAAGAATGGCTCGGCCAGCCCTCGAACGGCCTCGCGCCCGACATCGTCCAGGGCGCCGGCGTGCAGCTCCGCAGACACGACGGCAGCGAGATACGTACGCGGCACGAGCCGTCTGAGCAGCTCGGAGGCGTGACCGCCTGCCGCCTAGAGGGCCGGCCCAGCTCGCCGACAGCGACGTGAACGCCATTCGCGCGGCAGCAGCGGGTGCCGAACACAACCGCGGGGTCACGGATCGCTCCGTAACCCCGCGTCAAGATTTGGTGG
>JACOVB010000469.1 GCA_016177555.1 Candidatus Rokuibacteriota bacterium | reverse complement strand
TCTCAAGGAAGACCGCCAGGACGACAAGGCGGTGACGCACGCCGTCCTCAAGACCATCGCCGCCTTCCTCAACACGGAGGGGGGCGATCTCCTGATCGGGGTCGCCGATGACGGCTCCATCGCCGGCATCGAGCGCGACCAGCTCGAGACCGATGACAAGTTCATGCGCCACCTGGCCCAGGCCGTGCGGAACGGCCTGGGTGATCGGGCCGGCACCTGCATCGACCCGAAGACGCAGATCGTCCAGGGCAAGACCTTGTGCGTGGTGAGCTGCCAGCGCAGCCCCGAGCCGGTCTTTCTCGCGTGGAAGGGGATGGAGGCGGGCCCGAGCGGCGACTTCTTCGTGAGGAGCGGGCCGGGCACGGTGAAGCTCCCGGCGGACAGCGCCAGCGAGTACATCCGGACCCGCTTCCGCGGAGTTGCGAGGCCGCCCGATTGACCGTCGGGCGGGTCTGTCAGTGGCCCCCGGTCAAGCTGGCGTGCCGGCAGCCACGCGCTCGGTGTGAGCCCTCCGGCTGAGCGCGCCAGGGGCGCTCGCGCGAGAGGGGGCGATCGAGATGGCAAGACCGGTGACAATCTCTGGTAATCCGGGCGACGACGCGAAGCACTACCAAGTGCGGGCCGTGCGGCTCGCCATCGAGGAGTCGAAGAAATGAAGGACAGTGCGAGATACATCAAGATCGTGGAGTGGTCTGAGGAGGATCAGTGCTATGTCGGCAGTTCGCCTGGGTTGATCTACGGAGGCTGCCACGGCGACGACGAAAAAGTCGTGTTTGACGAGCTGTGCCGGATCGTTGAGGAGGCAATCGACCTCTATAGAAAGGACGGCAGGCCGTTGCCCCCGCCAACATCCGGTCGCGACTTGGTCAACAGAATGCAACCGGTCGCATAAGATTCGGCTGGAGAGGACGCTCGTAGGACTCGCGCCTCTCAACCGAAGCGTTGGGCCGATAGCGCGACTGCGCTCGCGAGCCCGATAGGGTCCGTTGGCGCCGTGAGCGCGACGATGTTCCGCGAGGCGGGTTACCGCTTCTACTTCTTCTCCAGGGAGGAGCCGAGAATGCAGGTGCACGCGCCTCACGGCACGGGAGAGGCGAGGATCTGGGTCGAGCCGGATGTAGTGGTGGCCGAGAACCATGGGCTGAGCGAGCGTCGGCTGGCGACAGCGCTGAGACTGGCGCGGGAGCACCACGATGAGATCCGTGCGGCGTGGAGCGAGATGGCCTGGGCGGCGGAGCATGCCGGCCGCATGCATCTGCTGGGCGGGTGATGGGAGGAGAGAAGGCATCAGCCGCGTCTTCGGCCAGAACGAGGGCTACGACCCGCAGCGGGACGCCTGGGAGCAGTACGCCCCCATGCCGACGCCGCGCCACGGCCTCGGGGCCGCGGTGATCGGAGACGCCATCTACGTGGCGGGAGGCGGCGTGGTGATGGGCGGAGACGTGCAGAGCGCCGCGCACGAGGCCTTCACGCTCGCCCAGCCCTGAACGGGCTGAGCGGGGGCGAGCGCCCGTGCTAGTATGACCCGCTCATGCCCATTCCCTTCTACTCCGTCATCTGGGGCATCCTCGTCTACACGTGGATCTGCAACTACCTCATCCGGATGGCGCTCTCCTCGCTCCTGCCGCCCATCATCGAGGAGTTCGGCCTCTCCTACACCAGCGCGGGCTTTCTCTCCACGGGCTTCTTCTACGCCTACCTGGCGATGCAGCTACCGGCCGGCGTCCTCGGCGACCGCTTCGGCCGCAAGCGCCTGCTGCTGGCGGGCGTGCTGCTGGGGGCCGCGGCCTCGGCGCTCACGGGGCTCGCCACTTCGCTGACCACGCTCGTCCTCGCCCGGCTCCTCACGGGGCTGAGCCAGGGCTTTCTCTTCTCCAATGACCGCGTGATCATCGCCGCGACCACGCCCAGGGAGAAGATGGCGCTGGGGCAGGGGGTGTCCTTCTCGGGGGCCGGCCTCGGCACCACGCTCGGGCTGCTCCTGGCCGGCGCCCTCGGGG
>JACOVB010000464.1 GCA_016177555.1 Candidatus Rokuibacteriota bacterium | reverse complement strand
GGGCACGACGACCGTCATGCCCGCCGCCGGGCGCTCCGCACCGCCGCGATGATCTCATCCGCGGTCAGGGTCGCCGCGGTGTCTCGGAGCCTCCGCAGATGTGCCGCCGCCTCCTCACGCTTCAGACGGAGCAGCTCGCGGCGCAGCGCCTCGTTGACCACGCGGCTTCGCTGCCGAGCGGGGATGAGCCGATTCAGCTCCGCCCGAACGTCCGGGTCGAGCGTCACGTTCACCTTGGCCATCTTTGGCATCCTCCTAGGGTATCTACTGGAGATGCCTTGAATATGCCCCCTGTGGAGACGCCCAGTCAAGGGAGCCTTCCGGTCCAGGTGACGCCGTCAGCCCTGCCTCTCCAGGCGAGAGGAGAGCGACAGGCGGCGCCCCCGCCCAGCGGCGCGATCAGGCGCCTCCGAGCAGGGCCTCCAGGCGGGCCGTGGCGCGCTCCCAGTCGAAGCGGGTCCGGATCCACTCCTGCCCCGCGCGCGCGAGGCGCTGCCGCAGGCCCGGCTCGTCCACCATGCGGGCGAGAGCCCGGGCGAGCGCGTCCACATCGCGCCGCGGCGCCACGAGCGCCGTCTCGCCATCGAGGGCATAGTCGCGGCAGCCGCCATTGTCGTAGGTGACGAGCGCCGCGCCGCAGGCCATGGCCTCCATCGGCGGCATCCCGAGCCCCTCGTCCCAGGACGGGCAGAGATAGATCGGGCAACGGCTGTAGAGCCAGGCCAGGCGCTCCTGCGGCAGGTTCTCGAAGAACTCGTCATAGGGCAGCGGCGTGCGCGGGGCCTTGACGCCGAAGCCCACCAGCCGCAGCTCCGCGTGCCGGGCGTTCACGCGCGAGTAGGCATCGAGCCCCTCGGGCACACCCTTCCAGTCGTAGTCGTGGTGAAGCATGAGCACGCGCAGGAACCCGTCGTCGCCCTCGGGCGGCACCGGATGGAAGAGCGCGGCGTCCACCGGCGTCACGAGCACCGGGGCATCGCTTGCGAAGCGCTCGCGCATGATGCCGGCGAGCCACGTGGAGATGACGATCTTCCTGAGCGGCAGGCGGTACGTCTCGTCCACGCGCGCGGGCTCGCCGTGGTAGAGGCTCTCGTAGTGCTGGATCAGGTAGAACTTCCTGCCGCAGCGCGCCGGGGCTTCGGCCACGGCGGCAGCCGACTGCCAGGCCGTGGCGACCACCGCATCACCATCGGGCAAGTGCCCGTCGTCCCAGGAGGCGACCCACCGCAACGGCGCGCGGAAGTCCGGCATCCACTCGGGGCCGCGGCGTGCCCGGTTGCGCCACCACGACTTGACGTCGCTCCTCGCCGGGACGATCACCGACACCTCGTGCCCGCGCCCGGCGAGACGATCGGCATAGGTGAGGATGGCCCGCACGCCGCCCGCGATGCGGATGTGGGGCGCAAGGAACGCGATCTTCAAATGGCCATCGAGACCTGGCCCGTCCGGCGGTACGCCCCCGGGTCCAGCACCACGTTGATGCACCAGACCTCGCTCGAGCTCAGCGCGCGCTCGAGCGCCGGGCGGAGATCCTTCGGGTCGGTGACCTGCACCCCGCGGCCGCCGAGCGCCTCCACCATCCGGTCGTAGCGCGTGAACGGCAGCGACGTCCCCACCGCGCGCTCCTCGCCGAAGAAGGAGAGCTGGGGGTTGCGGATCTGTCCCCAGCCGCCGTCGTTGCCGACGATCACGGTCATGGGCAGGCCGAAGCGCACCGCCGTCTCCATCTCCATGCCGTTGAGCCCGAAGGCGCCGTCCCCCGCGATCAGGAGCACCCGCTGATCGGGGTGCAGCAGCTTGGCGGCGATGGCGAAAGACGGCCCGACGCCGAGGCAGCCGAAGGGGCCCGGGTCGAGCCACTGCGCGGGACGTTGCAGCGCGACGACCTTGGAGGCACACCCGACCACGTCGCCACCGTCGCCCACCACGGTCGTGCCCGCATCCACCACCGCGGCGATCTCGTGGGCCATCCGGTAGTGGCTGATGGGGACGCTGTCCGACTGCCGCTCCGCGGCGAGCTTCGCCTGGCTGTCGGTCTCCTTCCGCCTCACGCCCTCGCGCCACCGGTCGACCCGGCCCGAGGGCCCCGCCGGCAGCGCGTCGGCAACCTGGCGAAGGATGAGGCCGATGTGGCCACAGAGACCGAGGGCCAGCGGGCGGTTGCGTCCCAGCTCCACCGGGTCCGCGTCCACCATCACCACCGTCGCCGCTTCGGCGAAGCTCGGCTGGCGGCCGTAGCCCAGCCGGAAGTCGAGCGGCGTCCCCAGCACGAGGACGAGGTCGGCCTGGCCGAGGGCGAAACCCCGCGCCTGGGAGAAGGCCTGCGGGTGATCGCTCGGCAGGCAGCCGCGCCCCGCGCCATTCATGAACACCGGGACGCCCGCGCGATCGGCGAAGGCTGCGAGGTCCTTGGCCGCGTCATCCCAGTAGACGCCACTGCCCGCGATCACCACGGGACGCTCGGCGCGGGCCAGGAGATCGACGAGGCGCTGGATGGAGCCAGGATCGGCCGCCTGGCGCTCGCGGTGGACGTAGCCGGTCGGGATCGGCGCCAGGCGGTCCTCGATCATCGTCATGAGGAGATCCACCGGGATCTCGACGAACACGGGGCCCGGGCGGCCCGTGAGCGCGGTGCGGATCGCCGTCGTCAGTACCTCGGGGATCTGTCGCGTCTCGGGCACTGTCCACGAGCCCTTGGTGACGGGCCGCAGCAGCGCCACCTGCTCGGTTTCCTGGAGCGCCCCGAGTCCGCGCAGCCCCAGCGGCGCCGCTCCGCCGATGAGCAGCAGCGGGCTCCGCGCCGAGTAGGCATTGGCGACACCGGTCACGGCATCGGTCACGCCGGGTCCGGCCGTGACGACAGCCACGCCGATGTTCCGCGTCAGCCGCGCATAGGCATCCGCCGCATGGGCGCAGGCCTGCTCGTGGCGCATGTCCACGACCCGGATCCCCTCGGTCACGCAGCCGTCGTAGATGGGCAGGATGTGGCCGCCGCAGAGCGTGAAGACATGCCCCAACCCCGCCTGCTTCAGGGTTCGCGCGACCAGGTGCCCGCCGGTGAGATCCGCCATCAGAGATCCTCCCCTACCAGAACTTTTCCCACCGGACGCTCTTCCGGTCCATCCCCTTCCGGACCAGCACCTCCCGCACCTTCTTGATCGTCGCCTCACCGCCGCAGACGTAGACGAGCAGGCGATCCACGCTGTGGACGAGCCTGTCCACCGCCTCATGCGCCTCGCCCATCTCCCCGCGCCAGCCTGCCGGCGCCTCGCGCACCGCGGGGAAGTAGGAGAAGGACGGGTAGCGCCGGGCCAGCGAGCGGAACTCGGCATCGTAGACGAGCCAGCCGGGATCGCGCGCCCAGAAGATGAGCCCGCTGGGCCGCCCGTAGCCGGTCTCGTAGAGCTCGCTGAGGATGGAGCGGACAGGCACGATGCCGATCTCCTCCGCGACGAACAGCGCGCGCCGCGGGTCCCCACGGGTGAAGACGAAGCCGCCGGTGGGCCCCTTGAACTGGACGGGGTCGCCCGGCTTGAGCGAGCGCACCCACTCCGACCCAATGCCGGCGGGCGTCACGTCGACCGAGAGCGTGATCACCCGCCGCCGCGTCGGCGACGAGGCCATGCTGTAGGCCCGGACGTTCTTGGGGCCGAAGGGGACGGACACCCACTGGCCGGCCTGGAAGTCGAGGGCCTCGGGCTCGACCATGCACAGGTCCACCTCGATCACGTCGCGAGTGAGCGCACGGACCGCGACAACCTCGGCCCGGCACTGGCGCGGCCGCGGTGTCATCCGCTCAGGCGTTCCGGAAGCGCGCGACGGCAGCGCGGCAGCGGGGTCAGGTCTTGCAATCCAACATCTGTCGTAATGCAAGACCTGACCCCATTAGAAGCGCGGGACGATCTCGGCGGCGATGGCCTCGAGCTGCTCGCGCTGATCCTCGGGGCGGCAGATGGGATTCATCACGAAGTACCGGCAGCCCGCCAGGACGAAGGCCTCCATCTGCTCGGCGCACTGGGCCACGTTGCCGATGATCCCGTACTTCTCGGCGAGCGGGCCGAAGTCCTGGGCATAGCGCTGGCTCAGCCGCTCCACCCACAGGGCCCGCGCCGCCTCGTGGTCGTTGCCGATGGTGATGAACGTGAGATGCGCCGGCACGAACCCCTGCAGCGAGCGGCCCGCCCCGTCGGCGGCGGCGCGGATTTTCTCCAGGCTCTCGGCGTAACGCTTCGCCTGGATCACATAGGACATCCAGCCGTCGCCCTGGCGCCCTGCCCGCGCCAGCGCCGCGTCGGAGCGCCCGCC
>JACOVB010000093.1 GCA_016177555.1 Candidatus Rokuibacteriota bacterium | reverse complement strand
GTGCTGATGCCCTCGATCTTCACGATGCGGTCCCCGGACTGGATCCCCACGCGGTACGCCGGCGTGCCGTCGATGGGTGCCACGACCGTAAGCACGTCGTCGCGCAGCGTGATCTCGATGCCGAGGCCCCCGAAGCTGCCGCTGGTCTCCACCTGCATTTCCCGGTACATCTCGGGATCGAGGAACGACGAGTGCGGGTCGAGGCCGCGCAGCGTTCCCTTGATGGCGCTGTAGATGATGTCCTTGGCGGCCACCTCGTCCACGTACTGGCTCTGGACGATGGACAGCACCTCGGTGAACAGCCGGAGGTTCTCGTAGGTCGCCGCCTGGTCATTCCCCTTGCTCGCCACGCCGCCGCCCACGGACAGCGTGAGCACCAGCAGCAGCGCCGAGGCCAGCGCGACCCTCTTGATGTGCCGAATCGGACCCATGTGCCCCACCCTCCTCCGGTGCCGTTGCCCTGTTAGCCCCGAGGCCTCAGCCACTGCTCGGGGTCCTGCGGCTTGCCCTGGTGCCGCACCTCGAAGTACAGGCGCGGCCCCTGGAGCGAGCCGGTGTCCCCCACCGTACCGATGATCTGTCCCTGCTTGACGTCATCGCCCTCCGCCACCCGGATGTCGGCGGCGTGGGCGTAGAGCGTGTAGTAGTCGTTGCCGTGGTCCACGATGATCAGGTTGCCGTACCCGCGGAACCACCCCGTGTACATCACGTGCCCCGGGTACACGACCACGATGTTCGTCCCCTCGGCCACCTCGATATCGATGCCGTTCCGGAACGTCTTCGTCCCGAACCGCGGATGCACCTGCGTCCCGAACTCCGCGACCACCTTCCCCTCGGCCGGCCACGTGAGCCGACCGCGCAAGGCGCCGAGCCCCACGCTGGGCCCGATGTCTCCCGGCGCGGGTCGAGCGCGGCCCGCCGGAGGCGTCCTGGCCACCCGCCGCTGCTTCGCCTGGAGGTCCCGGATGAAGGCTTCGAGCCGGCGCGTCGCCTCGGACAGCTCGAGGACCATCCGGTCGTGATAGGCCCGCTCGTCCTTGACCTTGGCGAGCAGCCCCCGCCGCTTTGCGGCCTCCCGGTCGGCCTCGACTCGCTCGCGATCGGCCTCCGTGCGAAGCGCCGACAGCTCCTTGCGCCGCGCCTCGATCCGGACCCTGCGCTCCTCCAACCCCTCGGAATTCACACGATACTCTCGAATCGTCCGTGCGTCCACCGTCGCCAGGGTGGTCAGATGGCGCAGGCGCACGGCCTGGGCCACCGGATCGGCACCGGAGAGGACCAGCGGCAGCACGCCACCCTGGGCCTCCAGCTGGTACATCACGCGGAGCCGGCGGGCCAGCGCCTCTTCCTGCCCGCCGCGCTGCGTTTCGAGCCGCCCGATGTCCGCCTGAAGCGTCGCGATGTCGGACTGGGCCCGCTTGATCCGGGCATCCAGCGCGGCGACCTGGCGCCGCTTCGCCGCCAGGCGTTTCTCCGTTTCCTCGAGCTCGGCCAGGAGTGAGGCCTCGCGGTTGCGCGCCGCTACCGCCTTGGCGCGCTCCTCCCGGAGCTGGCGCTGCGTCTGCTGGAGGGTGCGCTCCTTGTCGCCAAGCTCGGCGCCGTCCTTCCTCGGCTGGGCCCAGGCGGCCGGGCCGAGCACCAGCAGGACCAGCAGCGCCACGAGGCCCTGGCGCCTCATGCGAAGCTGCGTCCCTTCGCGAGCACGCCCCCGAGCGCGCCCAGCCCGGCCCCGCCCCCCAGCAGGAGCAGCATCTCGGGAGCGGACAGGAACGCCGCGCGGCTGAGCCCGAGCGTCAGCGTGAGGAGCGGCTCGAGCCGCGGCGCAAGGAGCGCATGGGCCGCCTCGAGGCCGCCCAGCGCGATGAGCGCTCCCAGGAGCCCCTGCACCATCCCCTGCAGCAGGAGCGGAAGCCGGATCACCCGCTCCGTCGCGCCCACGAGGCGCATGATCTCCATCTCGTCCCGCCGCGCGTGCAGCACGAGGGTCGTCGCCGTCGTCACGGTGAGGATGGCCGCCAGGGCCAGCACCGCCCCCACGGCCAGCCCCGTGAGCTGGAAGAGCCGCCGCCACTGGGCCAGGCTCTCGACCCACTCGGCGCCGCCCTGCACTTCCTCGACCTCATGCAGGGCCGTGAGCCGCTGGACCAGCTCGCGGGTCCCCTCGGGCGTCGCCGTGGCCTCGTCGGGCGTCACCTCCACCGACGCGGGGAGCGGGTTGCGGGGGAGCTGGTCCACGACGCTCGACTGGGCCCCGAGCGCGCGCTTCAGGGACTCGAGCGCCTCGCCTCTCGAGACGTAGCGGACGCGCTGGATGCCGCCCACCGCCTGCACCTTGCGGACCAGCTCGGCCACGGCCTCCGGCCGGGGCTCGTCACGCAGGTAGGCGACGACGCGCAGCCGCTCGCGCCACTGGGTGACAGCCCGCTCGAGGTTGATCGAGACGAGCCAGAAGGCGCCGAGCGCCGCCAGCGAGAGGGTGATCAGGAGGACGGCCGAGAGACCGACCCGGCCGGCCCGCCGGAGATCCCGCACCGCTTCGCCCACGAGAAAGCTAAACATCGCTCCTCACCCCTCGTCCTTCACGAGGCGGCCGGCGCGGAGGGTGAGCGTGCGGCGCTTGAGCTGGGCGGCGAGCGCTCCCCGGTGAGTCGCCAGGAGGACGGTGGTGCCGCGCGTCCAGATCTCCTTGATCAGCTCCAGGATCTCGGCGGCCATGTCCTCGTCCAGGTTGCCCGTGGGCTCGTCGGCGAGGAGAAGCGCGGGAGCCTTGACAATGGCGCGGGCAAGCGAGGCGCGCTGGGCCTCCCCCTGCGAGAGCTGGGCGGGATAGGCCTGGGCGCGAGCCGAGAGCCCCACGGCCTTCAGCGCCTGGAAGGCCCGCGGAATGATCTCGCCGCGAGGGGTTCCCAGCACGCGCAGGACAAAGGCCACGTTCTCGAAGACCGTCCGCCCGGCGAGGAGCTTGGCATCCTGGAAGACGATGCCGATGGAACGTCGGAGGAGGGGAATCCCGGAGCGCCGGAGCGTGACGAGGTCGAATCCCGCCACCTCGATATCGCCCTCGGAGGGACGCTCGTCCCGGTAGAGAAGGCGCAGGAGGGTGGTCTTTCCAGCCCCACTCGGCCCGGCCAGAACGACGAACTCGCCCTTGTCCACGCTGAACGAGACGTCGGTGAGGGCCGGCAGGGCAACCGGGCCGATATCGTACAGCTTCGCCACATGGTGGAGCCGGATCATTGGCTGCCACCATTCTACTTAACCCTTTAACCTTTCGGAAGTTTTTCCCCCAGCAGCTGATTTACCAGCGCCGGGTTGGCCCGTCCCAGCGTCGCCTTCATGACCTGGCCCACCAGGAAGCCCAGGGCGGCCTTCTTTCCCCCACGCCAGTCCTCGACGACCTTGGGGTGCGCCGCCAGGACCTGGTCCACGACTCGCGTCAGCTCGCCGGCTTCCGCGACCTGGATGAGCCCCTCTCGCAGGACGATGGACGGGGCGTCCTGGCCGGTCCGGTACATCGTCTCGAAGATGTCCTTGGCCATCTTGCCGCTGATGGTCCCGTCGTCGATCAGCCGGAGGAGCCCGGCCAGGTTGCGGGGTGGGATCGGACAGGCCGCCACCCTGCGGTCATCGTCCGCGGGCATCTCGCGCAGGAGCTCGTTGAGCACCCAGTTGGCGACGATCTTGGGCTTGTCGTACTCCCTCACTGTCGTCTCGAAGTAATCGGCCAGCGCCCGTCCCTGGGTGAGAAGGTCGGCGTCGTACGCCGATAATCCGTAATCGCCGGCGAAGCGCCGGCGGCGCGCGGCCGGCATCTCCGGAAGAGTGGCACGGATCGCCTCGACCCACCGGGCCTCGACCTGGAGCGGCGGCAGGTCCGGCTCCGGGAAATAGCGGTAGTCGTGGGCATACTCCTTGGAGCGCATGGAGACGGTCCGGACGCGCTCCGGGTCCCACAGCCTCGTCTCCTGGACAATCTTCTGGCCCTCGGCGAGCGCGCGCTCCTGCCGCTTGACCTCGTACTCCAGGGCATGCTGGACGTTCCGGAAGGAGTTCATGTTCTTGATCTCGACCTTGACACCGAGCTCCTGGCTCCCCGCGGGGCGCAGCGAGACGTTGGCGTCGCAGCGCAGCGACCCCTCCTCCATGTTCCCGTCGCAGACTCCGAGGTAGACGACGATGGTCCGGAGCGTGCGCAGGTAGGCCGCGGCCTCCGCGGGGCTTCGCATGTCGGGCCTGGAGACGATCTCCATGAGGGGGACGCCGGCCCGGTTGAAATCCACGGTGCTCGACTGGGCCGTCTCGAGCGGTCCCTCGTGGATGAGCTTGCCCACGTCCTCCTCGAGGTGGAGCCGCTGGATGCCGATGGTGCGCGAGGAGCCGCCGACCTCGATGTCGAGGACGCCGTGCTCGGCCAGCGGCTCCTCGTACTGGCTGATCTGGAAGTTCTTCGGCATGTCCGGGTAGTAGTAGTGCTTCCGCGCGAAGCGGTGGTGCTCGTTGACCCGGCAGCCCACCGCCAGCGCGGTCCTGATCCCGAACTCCACCGCGCTCCGGTTGATCACCGGCAGCGCCCCCGGCATGCCCTGGCACACGGGACAGGTCTGGCTGTTGGGCGCCGCGCCGAAGGCCGTCGAGCAGCCGCAGAACATCTTGCTGCGGGTCAGGAGCTGGGCGTGGACCTCGAGCCCGATGACGGTGTCTAGATCATTCATCTCGCCTGAATGTGGATGACATCAGTTGGCGGTTCGGCCTCTTCGCCCTGATGGGCTCATCGGGGCGTCGCCTCCAGCGTGGGCTTTCGCTGGTGCCACGGGGTGGCGCGCTCGTAGGCGTGGGCGGCGCGCAGCACGGTGGACTCGTCGAAGGCCCGCCCGATGAGCTGCAGCCCGATCGGGAGCCCCGACGTCGTGAAGCCCGCGGGCACCGAGACCCCGGGCAGCCCGGCCAGGTTCACGGGGATGGTCAGGATGTCGTTCAGGTACATCTGCAGGGGATCCGTCTTCTCGCCCAGCGTGAACGCCACACCCGGCGTGGTGGGCGCGGCGAGCACGTCCACCCGCTCGAAGGCCTCCTGGAAATCCCGCCGGACCAGCGTCCGCACGCGCTGGGCCTTTCCGTAGTAGGCGTCGTAGTAGCCCGCGGACAGCGCATAGGTGCCGAGCATGATCCGGCGCTTGACCTCGGCCCCGAAGCCCGCCGCCCGCGTCCGGCCGTACATCTCGATCAGGTCGCGTCCGCCCGGCACCCGGAGCCCGTACTTCACGCCGTCGTACCGCGCCAGGTTTGAGGAGGCCTCGGCGGGAGCGATGACGTAGTACGCGGCCAGCCCGTACCGGGTGTGCGGGAGCGACACGGCTTCCGGCCGCGCTCCGAGGCCGCGAAGCACCTCGATGGCCGCCTTCACCGCCGCCTCCACCTCGGGATCGATCCCGTCGATGAAGTACTCGGCGGGAATCCCGACCCGGAGCCCCTCGATCCCCCCCTCCCGCGCCGCGCGGTAGTCGGGCACGGGGACGTCCACCGAGGTCGAGTCCCGGGGGTCGGCGCCGGCGATGACCCCCAGGACCAGCGCCGCGTCGGCCACCGTCTTCGCGAAGGGGCCGATCTGGTCCAGCGATGTGGCGTAGGCGATGAGGC
>JACOVB010000486.1 GCA_016177555.1 Candidatus Rokuibacteriota bacterium | reverse complement strand
GGACAAAGGGTGCCTGCGCTGCCACGGCGCCTCCCGCGCGGGCGCGAAGCTGGCGATCGACCTCGCCACAACGAAGGGTTTCCAGTCGCCGGCGGCGGTGATCGCGGCGTTGTGGAACCACGCGGTGGTCCCGCTCCCGGGCCCGGCCGGGCAGAAGGGCGTGTGGCCGGAGTTCCGCCCGGAAGAGATGGCGGATCTGGTGGCGTGGCTCCAGTCGTTCGGACGAGAGCGATGACGGAAGGGAGGGGACGCGGCTACAGGCGAACCGATCAGCTTCCCCCTGCGATCCCAGGTTCCAGCAGTGTCTGCCTCGGCAACAACCTGAAGGATTAATCGGCCCCTGCCATCGCCCTGACCGTCCGCTACCGGTTCAAGTAGAGGAGGCCCCCGGGCCCCCCAGGCCCCGTGGGGCGCGGTGGGGCGGCCGCGCCCCGGGAGCCCACCGCCGCCCCACCCGTTCCTGCGACCGTTCCCCCGGAGCCGGGAAGCTGTGCTAGATTATCAAGTACTTGGGCCGAAGCCCTTGAGGGGCGTTCGTGGCACCCCTCTTGCTCGTTCGCTCTCGGTAGCGCCTTTCGGTGGGGCGCTGAGTCTTCCCGCACGGCGAAAACGGAGGAATGCCCATGGCTGCCAGCACTCTGACGATCACGGACAACCGGACCGGCAAGTCGTACGAGATCCCCATCGCGAATGGCGCCATACGCGCCATGGACCTCCGGCAGATGCGGACCGGGCCGGAGGACTTCGGCCTCCTGTCCTACGACCCGGCGTTCACGAACACGGCCTCCTGCATCAGCCGCATCACGGAGATCGACGGCGACCGCGGGATCCTGCGCTACCGCGGCTACCCCATCGAGGAGCTGGCGGAGCGCGCCAACTACCTGGAGGTCGCCTACCTGGTCCTGAACGGGGAGCTGCCGACCATCGCCCAGATGGACGAGTGGGTGTACGAGGTGACCCACCACACCTGGGTCCACGAGAACGTCAAGAAGTTCATGGACGGCTTCCACCACGACGCCCATCCCATGGGCATGCTCTGCTCCGCCGTGGCGGCGCTCTCGACCTTCTACCCCGAGGCCAAGAACGGGGGGGATCCGGGGACGCGGAAGCTGCAGATCGTCCGGCTCGTCGCCAAGATGCCCACGCTGGCCGCCTTCGCCTACCGGCACAGCCTGGGGATGCCCTACGCGTATCCCGACAACGACCTGTCCTACACGGGCAACTTCCTCAACATGCTGTTCAAGACCACGGAGGTGAAGCACCAGCCCAACGCCACGCTCGAGCGCGCGCTGGAGGTGCTCTTCATCCTCCACGCCGATCACGAGCAGAACTGCTCCGCCAATGCGGTGCGGAGCGTGGGCTCCTCGGAAGCGGACCCCTACTGCGCGCTCGCGGGCGGGGTGGCGGCGCTCTACGGGCCGCTCCACGGCGGGGCCAACGAGGCCGTGCTCCGCATGCTCGAGGCCATCGGCTCCAAGGAGCACATCCCCGAGTTCATCAAGCAGGTTAAGAACGGCAAGGCCAAGCTCATGGGCTTCGGTCACCGCGTGTACAAGAACTACGACCCCCGGGCCAAGATCATCAAGCGCATGGCCGACGAGGTGTTCGAGGTGACGCGGCCGAACCCGCTCCTGCCCATCGCTCTCGAGCTCGAGCGCATCGCGCTCCAGGACGACTACTTCGTCTCCCGCAAGCTCTACCCGAACGTGGACTTCTACTCCGGGCTCATCTACCAGGCCATGGGCTTCCCCGTGGCCATGTTCCCGGTGCTCTTCGCCATCCCGCGCACCAGCGGCTGGCTCGCCCAGTGGCAGGAGATGCGGAACGACCCCGAGCAGAAGATCGCGCGTCCCCGCCAGCTCTACCTCGGAGCCGGCAAGCGGAGCTATGTCGAGATCGGGAAGCGCGACGAGGAGCCCGGGACCGACGGATGATCCCGGGGCCGGTCTTCGCCTCGGCGCCGCAGCGGGTGTATTGGGAGATCACCCGGGCCTGCGACCTCGCCTGCCGTCACTGCCGTGCCGAGGCGGCTCCGGATCCTGACCGAGACGAGCTCAGCACGGCCGAGGGGCTGGCGCTGATCGAGCGCCTCACGCGCTTCGGCCGGCCCGGGCCCCACCTGGTCCTGACAGGCGGGGATGCCCTGAAGCGCCACGACCTCTTCCTCCTCATCGAGCGTGCCCGGGCCCTCGGCCTCTCGGTGTCGGTGGCGCCGAGCGCCACCCCGCTCCTGACCGCAGAGGCCATCCGCCGGCTTCGGGCGGCGGGCGTGGACGCCATCTCGCTCAGCCTGGACGGGGCGGCTGCCGCGAGCCACGACGCGCTCCGGGGAGTGCCGGGGTGCTTCGACCGGACGCTCGAGGCGGCCGGCACGGCGCTCGCGCAGGGGCTACCCTTCCAGGTGAACACGCTCGTGAGCAAGCAGACGCTGGCCAATCTCCCCGCGATCGACGAGGTGGTGCGGGGACTGGGCGCCCAGCGCTGGAGCCTCTTCTTCCTGATCTCGGTGGGACGGGGTATGGTGCTCGAGCCCATCTCCGCGCGTGAATGCGAGGACCTCTTCGCCTGGCTCGCGGAGCGACCCGTGGGTGCGGGGCCCATCGTGACGACCACCGAGGCGCCCCACTTCCGGCGCGTGCTGCTTCAGAAGCGGCACGGCTCACCGGCAGGGCGGCATGCCGCCGGAATCCGCGACGGCAACGGGATCATGTTCATCTCCCACACGGGCGAGATCAACCCGTCGGGCTTCTTCCCGATCCCGGCGGGTTCGGTCAGGCGGGACGACCCCGTGACGGTCTATCGCGAGTCGCCGGTGTTCCGGGCGCTCCGGCGTGTAGACCTCTTCGGCGGCCGCTGCGGCCGCTGCGAGTTCCGCGGAGTCTGCGGCGGCTCGCGCGCACGAGCCTATGCCGCCACCGGCGATCCGCTGGCGGAGGATCCACTCTGCGCCTACGAACCCGGGACGGGGAGCCGGGCGGCGACAACGAGGGAGGGGCTCGAGGCACTGAAGTAGGAGGAGACTCGGGCCGGCGGGGAAGGAAGATGACAGCCATCGCGCGGTCGGTGCCGGTGTCTACGGTAATCGCAGGCGACCCGCTGACCCTCGGGCCGGAGGTCGTCTCGGCTGAGGACATGCTCCGCCGTTGCGGGCTCGAGTCCGTCGTGCCGGCTGGCGTTCTCTCCGTCGCGCCTGGTGTCGCGCTCGTTCATGCCCTGCCGGTCGAGACGGGCGGTATCGAGCTTCGCTGGTTTCACCTCCCTCACGGCCCCGCCCTCCTCCCGGGCCAGGCCCCCGTCCACACCGCGCTGCTCCTGACTACGCCCATGTCGGAGATCGGGCGGGCCCTGCGCGTCGTGGCGACGCTGATGGCCTGCCTGCGTGATCCCGGGTGGATGGACGCGACGGGCTCGGCGACCACGCGCGAGGCGCTGGTTCGTATGCTCTCCGGGTGCGTGTCGGACCGATCGCGAGTCGGTGTTCCGGGCCGGGCTCCTGCGCAATCGGTGGGTGCTCGTGGGCATCACCGCCGAGCTCGGGCTCCTGCTGGCGCTGATCCTCCTGCCGCCGCTCCGGCATGTGTTCGGCCTTGCCCCGCTCGGTTTGGCCGAGTGGGGGCTGCTGCTCCTCTTCCCCCCGGCCATGCTCCTGCTGGAGGAGACGCGCAAGCTGGCCGCAAGGAGGCTCTGGTGGCAAAGCGCGTGAGGGAGGCTCACCCATGAGAGAGCGAAAGGAACCGGTAAACCCCGCGGTGCTGGAGGAGCTCAGGCGGCGGCTTCAGGAGGCGCGCGGGCGGCTCCTGGCCGTCGTGACCCGTACCGAGGAGGAGCTGGCGACGCTGGAGGCCCATCAGCCGGGGGGCCCATGGAGGACGTGGACAGGGAGACCGTGACCGGGGTCCTGTCCAGGCTCGATGGGCGGGAGCGGCACGAGCTGGACGAGATCTCCGCGGCGCAGGCGCGACTCGAGAGTGATACCTTCGGCGTCTGCGAGCGGTGCGGCCAGTCCATCGAGCTGGCGCGGCTGCGCGCCATTCCCGCGACGAGGCATTGCCTGGGATGCCAGTCACGCCTGGAGGCCCGCCCGTGAGCGGAGCGGTCACCGCTCGGGCGGCGCTCCTTGGCGTGGCGCTGGCCAACTCCCTTCAATAGGAGGCGGGTCATGAGAGCCCTCCGGCAGATCCTGCACGCCACGGATTTCTCGCGCGCGTCCCGCCGGGCCTTCGAGGAGGCCGTGGCGATGACGAGGCGCGGGCACGGCCGGCTCCTGCTGGTGCACGTCCTCATGCCGCCGTCTCCGTTCGTGGCGGAAGACGTCATCGCCCATCCGAGCTACGAGGACTTGCAGCGGCG
>JACOVB010000472.1 GCA_016177555.1 Candidatus Rokuibacteriota bacterium | reverse complement strand
GTTCAAGCGCATCATCGCGTGGAAGTCCCCGCCGGCCGAGAACGCGCTGTCGCCCGCCCCGGTGACGACGGCGCAGGCGATGGACGGGTCCTCCCGGGTGGCGCGGAGGGCGTGGATCAGCTCGTCCAGGGTCTGCTCGCGGAAGGCGTTCTGGACGCGCGGGCGGTTGATGGTGACCCAGGCGACGCCGTCCGTGACCTCGAAGAGGATGTCCCTGTATATCGTCATCGGCTTCCTCATTGTGGGGGCTCCGGGCCCAGCGTGCCGAGCTTGGCCTTGATGATGATGGCCCGAAGGGGCGCGTCGCCCACGGGCACGTTCTCGTGGGCGCAGCCGGCCGGGATGTGGACGATGGTGCCGGGCCCGAGCTCCTGGCGCACCCCGTCGCTCAGCGTGTACCCCTTGCCCGAGACGATGACCATGATCTCGTCGTCCTCGGCGTGGCTGTGCATCGCATGCCCCATCCCCGGCAGATACTCCGTGATGGCCACGTAGAGCCTGTCCGCGCCGCCCCCCGGGGTGGTGCCCACCAGCACCTTGGTCTGCCCCCACGCCACGGGCGTGAACGGGATATCGGTTTCCAGGAACACTCGCTTGTCCGCCATCGTGCCCTCCTCTCCCGCGACGGGCCTCGGGCCCGAGCCATCCTGCGCCCGGCCCGGGGGGCAGTCAAGGCGCCGCGCCGGCCGCCCGGCGCGCCAGGTTTGCGCGCCGTCCCCCGGGGCAGTACCTTATGGCGTGGATGGGCGCAACGAGGACGCGGCGGGGATGGTGACGGCGGGCATCGACATCGGCCACGAACGGGTCAACGTCGTCATCCTCGGTGACGGCGCCATCCTGGGCCACGCGACGCTCGTCATCTCCGGAGAGGTCGGCGCGGCGGCGCAGCTTGCCTTCGAGACGACGCTGCGAAAGCTGGGGATCGCGCGAGGCTCCATCCAGCGCATCTTCGCCACCGGCGTCGGCAGCGAGAGCGTGGCCCTCGCCGACGGGCATCGAACGCAGATGCTGAGCCATGCCCGTGGGGCGCACTGGTGCTTCCCCGGCGCCCGGACCGTCATCGACGTGGGCGCCGAGGGCAGCCGCGTCATGCGGTGCGACGCGCGGGGGCATGTCACGGACTTCGCCCTCAACGACAAGTGCGCCGCCGGCTCGGGTGTGTTCCTCGAGACGGTGGCCGACATGCTGGACGTCCCCCTCGCCGAGATGGGCGCGCTGTCCCTGCGCGGGCCGCGAGACGTCGTGCTCACGAGCACCTGTGCCGTGTTCGCCGAGTCGGAGATCGTGGCGGAGATCCACCGCGGCACCCCCCGGGAGGCCATCCTCTGGGGCGTGAACGAGTCGATCGTCTCCCGGATCGCCGCCGCGAGCCGCCGGGTGGGGATCGAGCGCGAGCTGGTCCTCACCGGAGGGGTGGCCCGGAACGCGGGCATCCGCCAGGCGCTCCGCGAGCAGCTCGAGATGGAGGTGGTCGTGCCCGAGCATCCCGAGATCACGGGGGCGCTGGGGGCGGCGCTGCTCGCCGGCGAGCCGGCCGGAGCCGCGTAGATGGTCGTGTGCGGGATCGACGTGGGGGCGCGCACCGCCAAGGCGGTGCTGATGGTGGATGGCCAGCTCGCCGGCCACAGCGTGATCCGCTCGGGCCCGGGGAGCGCCGCGGCGGCGCTGGAGGCGGCGCTCGCGACGACCGCCCTGCGCCGGGAGGAGATCGAGTTCACGGTCGCCACCGGCTACGGCCGCGTCGTGGTACCCTTCGCCCAGAGGAACGTCACCGAGATCGCCTGCCATGCCCGTGGCAACCACTACTTCTTCCCCGGGGTCCGGACCATCCTCGACATGGGGGGGCAGGACTGCAAGGCCATCCGGTGCGACGAGACGGGGAAGGTGGCCAGCTTCCTCATGAACGACAAGTGCGCGGCCGGCACCGGCCGGTCCCTCGAGGTCATGGCCTCGCTGCTCCAGGTGCCGCTGGAGGAGCTCGGCCGGCTCGCCCTCGAGGGGAGCGACAGGCCCGAGAAGATCAGCAGCACCTGTGTCGTGTTCGCCAAGTCCGAGGTCCTCGCCCTCGCCTGATCAGCGGGGGCATCTCGAAGAACATCGGGGTCGTGCGCCGCCTCGAGGACAAGCTGGGCGTCACCTCGCACATCTGCTTCGAGCCGCAGATCGTGGGGGCGCTGGGCGCCGCCCTCTTCGCGCGCGCCTTCCTCGAGCGCCAGGGCTCGAACGGGCGCTAGCGCGCCTCGTCGCCTTCCTCGCCCTCTTCGCTCTCGAAGGGGCTGTCACTGGCGCGGGCCTTGGCGATGCCGCGGGCTCCTCGGCGCGTGCGGATCGCATCGTCCTCCTGGTGTCATTGACACCATGGAGCTCTTGTGCCATCCTTTCTCTGGAGGTGAAGAGGCTATGGCGCGCCCCATGGAGTCTTCAGCGAAACGGCCGCGGATCAGCATTGATGTGGTCCCCGAAGTCCGCCGTCGTCTTCGGCTGGCAGCCGCAAAGCGCGACGTTACGGTCCGGCAGTACGTCCTGGAGGCGGTTGAAGAGCGGCTCCGGGAGGATCTCGGCGATGAGGGTGAGGGGGTATTGGCCCTGACGGCGAAGGCGGACCCGGTGCTGGCGGAACTGTGGGATAACCCGACGGACTCACGGTATGACCGCCTATAGCCGGGGTGATGTTGTGCTCGTCGGTTTCGTGTTCTCGGACGAGTCGGGAAAGAAGGTTCGCCCGGCTCTCGTCGTCAGCTCCCCCGCCTACCATCGAGGGCGGCGGGAAGTCGTCGTGGCGGCCATCACGAGCAACGTCAGACGGCGTCTCTTCGGCGACCATCTGATTGCGGATTGGAAGGGAGCCGGATTGCTTTTCCCCTCCCGGGTGACCGGGATCATTCGGACTATCAGCCGGACGATGATCGATCGGAGACTTGGTTCCATGCCGAGGCCCGACATGGAAGCCGTTGAGAGGGAACTCCGCCGCTGTCTTGGCCTATGACTCGCGGTCAGCAATCCAACTCTAGCACCCTCCAGCGGCGGCCGCCCCGTTCGTGGCCCCCATCCCCGTGACGTCACCTCCCCGCCTCGGACGCCGGCCGCCCCAGGAACCCCAGGAACGGATGGCACAGAGCCGATGCCACAGCGCCGCCCTGCCCGGATCGGCTCCTCGAGGGCGCGGCGGCCGCCGTCGTACCTGCGCCATGAGGCGCCATCAGCGTCGATCCGGCCGGTCGACGGCGCGGTGTGCCTCGCATAGCATGCCACTCACGCGGGCCGGTTCTCCCGACCCGCGAGGAGGCTGCTACTGTGCTCTTTGGCATCGGCTCCTTATACTCCTACCGACCCCCGGAATGACCCGGGGAGGAGGAGAGAGAAGGAGACGAAGGTCAGGCGTGACGGATCAGAGCTTGCTGGCC
>JACOVB010000471.1 GCA_016177555.1 Candidatus Rokuibacteriota bacterium | reverse complement strand
GCGCAGCGCCCGGGCCAGGGCCGCCGGCTCCCCTGGCGGCACGAGCAGGCCCGTGACCCCGTCCTCCACGACCTCCGGGATGCCGCCGACCCTGGAGGCGACCACCGCCGCCTCGCAGGCCATGGCCAAACCCACCGACAGGGCCTCCAGCGCCCCCGAGTAGCGCGGCTCGCCGGGGCCGCCCCGCAGCCGATCCCAGGGCTCGTAACCGCGCGCGACGATGGGGGGCGTTGGGGCGGGCGGGCCGAAGCAGCGGACCTCTACCGCCATTCGCCGGCTGAGCGCCCGCGTGAGATGGTCCACCGCCACCCCGGCCCCGCCGTAGACGTGGGGCGGGTACTCGCGCGTGAGGAAGAGAGCCTTCACCGCGGGCTAGCGTATCACCCCCTGGCCGCCTGCCACTATCGGCCGGTGTGGCCCGGCCGCTCGGTGGCAGAATGAGGGCATGGTGCTGAAGACCAAGCCGCCGGGCCACCCGTACCCGCTCAACGCCCATCACCTGCCTCTGTCCTTCGTGCTACCCGGCTACCGCAGAGGAGTGGGCTGGGACCCGGTGGTGGATACACGGACGGACGAGGTCCCCGCTGGCGTGGGGCGGCACCTGAGGGGCGGCGCCCCCTATGCCCTCGAAAGCCGTTCGCTGGCGCTGCTGCGTCTCTGCTCGAAGACCGAGGCGGTTGCGCCCCCGCGCCGCAGTCGACGGCCCGACCCGGCGCCTGGAGTTTAGCCATGAACACAGAGAAGAGGCCATGGCTCCGCTGGCGAGCCACCGCAGGGCATCTCGCAGGCGCCCTCGTCATCGTCCTCGGCGCGAGCGGATGCGTGCTCCCCTCCGCTGGCCCGCGCCCGCCTCGGGTGGAGGTGCTCCCGGCGGATCCGGGAGCCTTGCGCTATGGACGGACCGGGGCCGAGGTTCTCGGCCACCCCGAGGTCGGGCCGCGGGTTCGGGCGCTGTTCGAGCGTGACTGGACCGCCGCGGCGCCGGCCCAGGGGGGCACCGCCATCCCGGCTCGGGAGGTGTTCCGGCAGGGCGGGCTCCCGCAGATGCTCCGCGTCGGGGACGTCGAGCATATCGCCGTCACGGGCTGCACCCCCGGTGCGTGCCGCACCCAGCGGGGCTTGCTGCTGATCCGCGCCGACGGCCAGGAGCTGCGCGCGCGCATCGACGAGGGCGGGTTCACGCATCACTATGCCTTCGGCGCCGGGCTGGCCATGGATATCCCGAACCGGCTTGTGGTGGACGGCGCCTGGATGGCCCTGGCCGCCACGCCCGGGGCCTGGGCGGGCGGGCGATGACCGCGGCCGGCACCCAGGCAAGCGCAGAGGCGCGGGGGAGCTCTGGAATGGCAACACCGGTCCGGATCCTTGTGGTGGACGACGATCCCGAGATGCGGGGACTTCTCGCGGAGGAGCTCCGGCGGGAGGGCTGGCAGGTGCGGGAGGCCGGCGACGGCGCGGAAGCCGTGCTGGCCTGCCGGGGCACGCAGTTCGACGTGATCCTCATGGACAAGAACATGCCGGGGCCCAGCGGACTGGATCTGCTGCCGGGATTCCGGCGCACGTGTCCGGGCTCCCGGATCATCATGATGACCGCCTTCGGCGACGTGCCGTCTTACGTGGAGGCGGCGGAGAAGGGCGCGGTGGACTTCCTCTTCAAGCCGTTCAGGATCGACGACATGAAGGCGGCCATCCGGAAGGCGCTGGGGCTGCAGCCGGCGCCGCCGGCCTGACCCGCTCCGGCACATGAAGCACCTCACGACCCGGCTCGTCCTGCTCGTGATGCTCGCGTTCCTCATCATCACGGGCGCCTTCGACTACGTGCGCCTGGCGCGAGAGCGGGACCGGCTCGTGGCGGTGGCGGCCACCGACCAGCGGGTCTTTGCCGAGACCCTGGCCCTGGCCGTGCGACGCAATGTGCGGCGCGGGCGGACGACGGAGGAGCTGCAAGAGCTGCTGGAGGAGATCCGCCAGAGGCCGGGGCTGGTCTGGGCCGCCATCTACGACCCCAAGGGAGAGGTCGTGGCGGCCGCGACGGCCTGGGACGCGCCGGCGCCGCCGCCCGCCGACCACACCGTCACCCTGGCGCTCAAGCGGCGCGAGTCGAGATCGGGGCTGGCCGAGGAATCGGGCGGCAAAGTGCTCCGCCACATCCAGCCCTTCCGCTGGCCCGACGGCAGGACGGCGGCCGTCGAGGTGCGCCAGAGGCTGGACGCCGTCGAGCGGGAGTTCGCGCATGCCGTCCGGGAGCGGATCGTGTACCGGCTGGTGGTGCTGGTCCTCTTCGTGCTGGCCATCCTGGCCGTCACTCGCTGGAGCATCGCCCGTCCCATGCGGGCCCTCACCCAGGGCGCACGCGCCGTGGCCAGCGGCGATCTCAGCCAGCGCATCGACGTGCGCCGGGCCGACGAGCTGGGACAGCTGGCCGAGGAGTTCAATCGCATGGCCCAGAGCCTCGAGCAGGCGCAGCAGGCGCTCCTGGAGCAGTCGGAGGCGCGCCTCAGGCTGGAACGCGATGTCCAGCAAGCGCAGAAGCTCGTCGCCGTGGGCATGCTGGCCGCCGAGGTCGCCCACGAGATCGGGACGCCGCTCAACGTGATCTCCGGGCGCGCGGAGGCGCTGGCCCGCGGCATCCCCGCCGACGATCCCGAGCGCAGGCACCTGGACGTGATCTCCAGCCAGACCGAGCGGATCACCGCCATAGTCCGGGACCTGCTCGACTACGCCCGGCCGAGGCGGCCCCAGCTCCGCGCCGAGCAGCCGGGGCCGATCCTCGCGCGCGTGACCGACCTCTTGGCCGGCCGGCGCCGCGACAAGGGCGTCGGGATCCGCCTCGAGCTGCCGCCCGAGGAGGTGCAGGTTCTGGCCGATGCCGACCACCTCCAGCAGGTGTTCGTCAACCTGCTCACCAACGCGCTGGACGCCTCGCCGCCCGGGGGAACGGTGCGCGTCACGCACGGCCCCGAGCCCCTGTTGCCTCCCGAGGGGCGCGCCAGCGTGCTCCGGGGCAAGGCCGACACGCCGCTGGTCGCGATCCACGTCCTGGACGAGGGGAAGGGCATGGGCGAGGAGGAGCTCGCGCAGGCCTTCCAGCCCTTCTTCTCCACCAAGAGGCGGGGCCACGGGACGGGCCTCGGCCTGCCCATCGTCGAGGAGATCGTCCGGGCTCACCGGGGCGAGGTGGAGATCCTCTCGGTCGCCGACCGGGGAACCGAGGTGATCGTTCGCCTTCCCGTGCTGGACCCCCAGGCCCGGGAGCCCGCGGACGGGACCGCCGCCGAGGCCCCGCCTCCGGAGAGGCCCGCGCGTGAGGCCTGAGGATCTCACGCCCGCGGGGGTGCCGATCGAGGCGCGGGTGCCGCTCAGCACCTACCGGCTCCAACTGAACGCCGCCTTCACCTTCCGGGACGCCGCGCGCCTCGTGCCGTATCTCGAGGCCCTCGGGATCAGCGACGCCTACACGTCCTCCTATCTGGCCGCCCGGCCCGGCAGCTCGCACGGCTACGACCTGGTGGACCACAACCAGCTGAACCCCGAGATCGGCTCACCGGAGGATCACGCGGCCTTCACCGGGGCGCTGCGGGCGCGGGGCCTGGGCCACCTCCTCGACGTGGTGCCCAACCACATGGGCATCGCGCAGGGCGCCAATCGCTGGTGGAACGACGTCCTCGAGAACGGCCCCAGCTCGCCCTACGCGGACTTCTTCGACATCGACTGGGAGCCGGTGGAGCGCCACCTGGCCCAGAAGGTGCTGCTGCCCATCCTCGGAGACCAGTACGGTCGGGTGCTGGTGAACCAGGAGCTCGCGCTCGAGATGGACGCCGGCGGCTTCCGCGTCCGCTATTACGACACGCTCCTGCCCGTGGAGCCGCGCTCCGCGGCCCTGGTCCT
>JACOVB010000475.1 GCA_016177555.1 Candidatus Rokuibacteriota bacterium | reverse complement strand
GCCAGCCCAGCGGCGCCCGGCGTTGCGGCCAGCGAGTCGGAGATGGATGGCAGGAGCGGCGCGATGATCCGGTTGTCCACCGCCATGACGAACGACAGCACGAACAGGAAAACCAGCGGCGTCACGAGTAGAGCAGGAACCGGCGCCGGGCGCGCGCGAAGCGCGCGAGCGCCGGGCGCCAGGAGGCTTCGAGCCGCGCGAGGGGGACGCCGCGCTCGATGGCGCGCCGGATCCCGTCCTCTCCGCAGAGGAGATCGATGGGCCGCCGCCTCCGCTCGAACTCGTAGGGCGGCCGCCGCCAGCGGAAGTGGCGCGGGGCCTGGCGCCGCGCCTCCACGATCAGCGCCAGGTAGGTCGCGAAGGGACGGAAGCGCTCCGCGTCCGTCACGTGCACCTGCACGCCCCCGCAGCGCCGGCCCTTCCACTTGTGGAAGGTGGGCTCGAAGGCGATGGGTCTGAAGCGCAACCCGGGCAGCCCTCGGCGCCCGAGCGCCCGCGCGAGCGCCGAGCCGTCGAGGAAGGGCGCCCCGCAGCACTCGAATGGCCGCGTCGTCCCGCGTCCCTCGGAGAGATTGGTCCCCTCGATCAGGCAGCCGCCGGGATAGACGCGCGCCGTGTCCGGCGTGGGCATATTGGGCGAGGGCGAGACCCAGGGCAGCCCCGTGCCCTCCCAGCGCATCGCGCGCCGCCAGCCCTGCATCGGCACCACGGTGAGGTCGCAGCCAAGGGCGTATGTCTCGTTCAGGAACGCGGCCAGCTCGGCGATGGTCATGCCGTGGCGCGCGGGGAGCGGGTAAAGGCCGACGAAAGAGGCGAAGCGCGGGTCGGGGAGATTGCCCTCCATGCGCGCTCCGCCCAGCGGGTTGGGCCGGTCCAGCACGATCACGGGCACGCCGGCCTCCGCGCAGGCGCGCATCGCGAGCGCCATGGTCCACACGAAGGTGTAGTAGCGCGCGCCCACGTCCTGGAGATCCACCACGAGGGTGTCAAGGCCGGTGAGCATGCGCGGCTCTGGCGCCAGGCGCCGACCGTAGAGGCTGTGCACGGCGATGCCGCGCAGCGCGTCGCGCTCTCCGCCTATCGCCGCGTGGTCCTGCGCCGCCCCCGTGACACCGTGCTCCGGCGCGAAGAGCGCTCGCAGTCGGACGCCGCGCAGCCCGCCGATTACCTGAGCCGCGTGCTCGAGATCGCTCGCCACCGAGGCCTGATGGCAGAGGAGTCCCACCCGGCGGCCGCGGAGAAGCGACGGGAGGCGGCGGTGGAGCACATCCAGGCCGGACAGGACGGGCGTCACGGCCCCCTATGGTAGGCTCTAACGCGGACGAAGCAAAGGACAACGAACCGGTCGCGCGATGCGAGGAGCTGCCCGATGAAGACACGAAGGACCCCGGTCGTCGTGCTATGGCTTTCGGTGATCCTGGCGCTCGGTGGCGCACTTGGCGGGATGACCTGGGCCCAGGGGGCGAGCGTGGATCCCCAGTCGCTGATCGGGGAGTGGCCGGGCGAGTGGACCCAGGCCGCGGGGAAGCAGCACCCCGTGAGAGGTCCCTATTCCCTGACCATCCTCCGGGAGCAGGGCGACAGGGTGCACGGCCAGGTGGAACTCCCGGGGGCAAACCGCCCGAAGACGTCCGAGTTCAAGTTCGAGGGGCAGGTGACCGGCAATACCCTGAGCTTCGGGCGAAAGGGCCAGAGGACGGAGCTGACCCTAGAAGGGAACCGGATGCGGGGCTCCTGGGAAACGGAAGGGCGGCACCGCGAAGTCTCGGTCACGAAGAAGTAGCGGCTGCATCGCGACAGGGGTCAGGGCCATGGCGAGGATTCGCTACGACAGGCTGACCACGGAGTGGGCCGATCCCCGCACCCGCGCCCTCGACCGGCTCTCGCCGCTCCAGATCGCGCGGGTGATGAACCGCGCCGACCGCGAGGCCGTGCGGGCCGCCGGACGCGCCGCGCCGGCCATCGCGCGCGCGGTGGACCTCATCCTGGCAGGGCTGGGCGGCGGCGGCCGGCTCATCTTCGTCGGCGCGGGCACCAGCGGCCGGCTCGGCGT
>JACOVB010000524.1 GCA_016177555.1 Candidatus Rokuibacteriota bacterium | reverse complement strand
GGCCTGCGCCGAGGAGGTGCACGCTGTCTGGAGCGTGGCTGCCGGGCCCTCGATGCCGAACCGCCCCGCCAGGCGCGCGGCCAGGTACTGCGGCAGCGTCCGGTACGAGCGGTCCGCACCGGCGCGCCGGGCGAGCTCGCGTGCGAAGCCACGTGGCGTCACCGGCTCGCCAGGCCCGCGCCCGGCATAGGCCATGGCGCCGAGCTGGCGGAGATCCTGGCGCTCGCCGGCGGTGCCGACGAAGACGCCGGCGCGCGAACCGCACACCGCGCTCATCGCCCCCGCCTGATCGACGGCGCCGCGGGCCGCCCATACGCCGACGACCACGCTCCGGGGCTCGAGGACATCGAGCCCCTCGGCCCCCCGCAGCTCCCCGAGCAGGGCCGGATCGGCCACTGAGGCGGCGATCCGGGTAGGGAGCCCCTCGGGATCGAAGTGCGTGATCGGCTGGATCCCCGAGGTCCCGGCCTGGGCCGCCTTCCAGAAGCGCTCCAGGCCCACGCCGATCGGGGTGACCACATCCATGCCCGTCACCACCACGCTGCGCACGGGCACGTCCTCAGGCAAGGAGCGAGTAGCCACCGTCCACCACCAGGACCTGGCCCTGGATGGCCTGGGCCGCGGGGCTCGCCAGGAAGAACACCACCTCGGCGACCTCCTCGGCAGAGGTGAGGCGTCCGGCGGGGGTGCGGGCGCGCGCGGCCTCGAGCAGCGCCTCGCCCTCGGGAAAGGCGCGCCACACATCCGTGGCGACGGCGCCGGCAGACACGGCGTTGACCGTGATCCCACGCGGGGCCAGCTCCACGGCCAGGTAGCGCGTGAGCGTCTCGAGGGCCGCCTTGGAGACGCCCACGGCGGCATAGCCGGGAATCACGCGCTCGCTGCCGAGGCTCGTGAGCGCCACGATCCGCCCCCCCGCGCTCATCAGGCGCGCGGCCTCCTGGGCGCAGAGCAGGAGGGGCCGCGCATTGGTGTTCATCACCCAGTCCCATTGCTTGGGCGACAGCGCCAGCGGGCCCTTGAGCACCCCGGAGGCCGCATTGTTGACGAGGACGTCGAGCCGGCCGGCCACGCGGGCGACTTCCCCGGTCATGCGGGTGATCTCGCCGGGCTCCTTGAGGTCGGCCTGGACGAGGTGGGCCGCGCCGCCGCGCAGCTCCACGTCCTGCGCCGTCTTCTCGGCGGCCTCGCGGTCGACGAAGAAGTTGACGAAGACGCGCGCGCCGCTGTCGGCGAAGCGGAGCGCGATGGCGCGACCGATACCGCGGCCGCCGCCCGTGACCAGCACCTCGCGCCGCGCGCCCGGGTGAGTCACAGGCCGGCCTCGAACGCCGCCGCATCCAGCGGGCGCGCCGTCAGGACCCGGTGCATCTCACGCAGCCGCTCGGCCCTGGCTCCCGCCTCCGGATCCCGCCCGACCTCCTCGATGGCCAGATGGAGGGTGGCCCTCGCCGCCGTCTGGCCATCCACCTGGGCGGTAGCGGCCATGGTCCAGCGCTCCCCGGCGCTGTCGCGGCGCATGCAATGCAGGCGGAGCTGGTCGCCGGGTCTCACCGGACGCCGGAAAGAGGCCGCGGTCACCCGCTCGAGTCGCCCGAGCCGCTCGAAGCCGTGGCTCAGCGCCACGAGGAGCTGAGCGCTCTGATCGAAGGCCTCGATGATGAGCGTGCCGGGGAAGATCGGAAAGCCCGGGAAATGGTCGTCGAAGACGTCCTCGGAAGCGCTGACATTCTTGAGAGTCTCGATGGCGCGCCCCGGCTCCACCCCGACGATGCGGTCGATCAGGACGAACCGCATGCGGCCGATGGCCGGCTCAGGTGCCGGTCGCCAGGCGGGAGGCTCCCCTCAGCTGCCCGGCCAGGTACTCGACCAGGGCCCGCACGGTGAAGCGGTTCAGCACCTCGCCCACGACGACGGCCGAGTGGAGGCTCTCCAGGAGGTGGGGGACCAGGGTTTCGGTGGACAGACCGGTGAACTCGAGCCCCATCCCGCCCAGCTCCGCGAGCAGCCGATCCGCGAGCGCCACCGCGAGACCGTGGTCGTCGCCGCGCGCTCCATTCAGGCCGTGCCGGGTCGCGATGTGGTCGAGCATGGCCGGGATCGTCGCCGGCGCGACGGTCTTCAGCGCCTCGGCCTCGACCGGGGCCCCGTAGCGATCCCGCAGGACGCGGGCCAGGATCTCGAACCCGCGCCACTCCAGGAGCTTGGCCTGGATGAGCCGGGCGGGGACATCGACTCCGAACCCCTGCTGGCACTTGAAGCTGATGTCGAGGAAGTCGATGGACTCCGCACCGAGGTCCCGCACCAGCGAGGCATCGTCGGTGACGCTGGCCTCGTCGGCGCCCAGCGACTCGACGAGGATCTTCCCGACGCTGGCCCGGATCTCCCCCGGCGTCCACAGCCTCTTGGTATCCGGCTCCATTCCCGCTCCCTCCACTCCCTAGCCCAGCCCGCCGTCCACCGCGATGACCTGTCCTGTCACGTAGCTCGCCTCCTCCGAAGCGAGGAAGCCCGCCACGGCCGCCACCTCGGCGGAGGTGCCCACGCGCCGCATCGGAATCAGCTCGCGAAGCCGGCCCGCCGCCATGCCGAGGAAGGGCCGGCTCATGTCCGTCTCGATCAGC
This sequence comes from Candidatus Rokuibacteriota bacterium, assembly GCA_016177555.1. The sequence goes on along the minus strand of JACOVB010000524.1, from coordinate 890 downwards.
CCCGGAGCGACGGCATTGACCGTCACGCCGCGCGGCGCCAGCTCGGTGGCGAGCGCCCGCGTGAGCGCGTTGACGCCTCCCTTCGAGGCGACGTAGTTGGCCTGGCCCCGCGCCCCGCGCGAGACCGTGACGGTGCTCACGTTGATGATCCGTCCCCAGCGCCGCTCCAGCATGGGCCTGGCGGCCGCCCGGCAGCAGTAGTACACGGCATCGAGGTTCGTGCCGAGCACCGACCGCCAGTCCTCATCGGACATCTCCACCAGGAGCCCGTCACGGATGATGGCCGCGTTGTTGACAAGAATGTCGAGCCGCCCGCAGCGGCCGAGCGCCGCCTCGATCAGCCCGGCCGCCTGGGCGCGGTCGCTCACATCGGCCTGCTGGATGAAGGCCTGACCGCCGGCTTCCTCGATCGCGCGGAGCGTTTCCTTGGCGCGCTCGTGCTGCACCCGGTAGTTGACGCAGACGGTGGCCCCCGCGGCAGCCAGCCGCTCGGCGATGGCGCGGCCGATCCCGCGAGAGGCTCCGGTGACGACGGCCACCCGGCCGCTCAGGTCACCCCGCACGGGCCGCCTCGGCCGGCACCGGGGACTTGCCCAGCATCAGTGCCGCGCACTCGCCGAACAGGCCGAGCGACAGGACCAGCGCCCGCCCCGGCGGAGCCGAAAGCGCGCGCCCGCCGGCCACGACACCGGCAGGGAGCATACCGTACTCGAGCGCGAGCGAACAAGCCAGGAATTCCACCGCGCTGGAGGCCGCGCCGAGATCGCCGTGGGCCCGCTTGAACCGGAGTCTCGGAAGCGCGTCGGCTTGCGGGCCCAGCGCTCGAGCCAGCGCAAGCTCCTCGGACTCGTCATGGGCCGGCGCGCCATCAGCGTGAAGCGCCACCAGGT
>JACOVB010000523.1 GCA_016177555.1 Candidatus Rokuibacteriota bacterium | reverse complement strand
GCCATCCGCGAGTTCTGCGAGCGCATCGGCGTGGCCAAGAAGGAGGCGCTCGTGGACGTGGCGCATCTCGAGCACTGCCTGCGCGAGGACCTCAACCGGCGGGCGCCGCGCGCCATGGCCGTGCTGCGGCCGCTCAGGCTCGTCATCGAGAACTACCCCGAGGGCCAGGCGGAGATCATGGAGGCGGTCAACAATCCCGAGGACGCCTCCATGGGCACGCGGCAGGTGCCCTTCTCGCGGGTGCTCTACATCGAGCAGGACGACTTTCGCGAGGAGCCGTCGAAGAAGTACTACCGCCTGGCCCCCGGCACCGAGGTGCGGCTGCGCTACGCCTATCTCGTGCGCTGCACCGGGGTCGTCAAGGACGAGCGCAGCGGCGAGGTGGTGGAGGTGCGCTGCAGCTACGACCCGGCGACGCGCGGCGGCGATGCGCCCGACGGGCGGAAGGTCCGCGGGACGATCCACTGGGTGTCGGCGGCGCATGCGGTGGAGGCCGAGGTGCGGCTGTACGACCAGCTCTTCACCGTCCCGCGACCCGGCGGCGACGACGAGACCGGCGATTGGAAGGCCGATCTGAACCCGCGCGCGCTCGAGCGCCTCACGGGCTGCCGGCTCGAGCCGGGGCTCGCGGACGCGGCGCCCGGCACCCGCTACCAGTTCGAGCGCAACGGCTACTTCTGCGTGGACGTGACGGACTCCTCCCCCGGCCGGCCTGTGTGGAACCGCACCGTCTCGCTCCGCGACAGCTGGGCGAAGATCGAGAAGGGCGAGAAGGCCTAGCGCCGATCATGGGTGACATCGCCCATCGCATCGTCGAGACCAACGGCATCCGGATGCACGTGGCCGAGCAGGGGAGCGGGCCGGCCGTGCTCCTCTGTCACGGCTTCCCGGAGTCCTGGTACTCCTGGCGCCATCAGCTGCAGGCGCTCGCGGCCGTCGGGTACCGCGCCGTCGCGCCGGACATGCGCGGCTACGGCCGTACCGACCGGCCCGCGGAGATCGAGAAGTACACGACCCTCCACCACGTGGGCGACATGGTCGGGCTCCTCGACGCGCTCGGGGAGCAGACGGCCGTGATCGTGGGGCACGACTGGGGCGCGCCGGTCGCCTGGAACTGCGCGCTGATGCGGCCCGACCGCTTCCGCGCCGTGGTGGTTCTCTCCGTGCCGTACTCGCCGCGGGGCTCGGTCCGTCCCACTGCCGCGCTCCGTCAGGTGGCAGGCGACCACTTCATGTACATGCTCCATTTCCAGGAGCCGGGGGTGGCCGAGGTCGAGCTGGAGGGCGACGTGCGCGCGACGCTCCGCCGGGTGCTCTACTCGGCCTCGGGCGATGCGCCCCCAGAGCACGGGTGGCGTCCCGTCATGCCGAAGACGGCGCGGTTCCTCGACACGTTGACGGATCCTACGCTGTTGCCGGCGTGGCTCACCGAGGCCGACCTCGACCTCTACACGAGCGAATTCCAGCGCACCGGCTTTCGCGGGGGGCTCAGCTGGTATCGCGCCATGGACCTGACCTGGGAGCTGATGGCGGCCTACCACCACGCGAAGGTGTTGCAGCCCGCGCTGTTCGTGGCCGGCGACCGCGACCTGGTCATCGCGATGCAGAGGCGCGCGCTCGACCAGATGAAGGAAACGGTGCCCGGCCTGAGGCGGCTCGTGATGCTTCCGGGCTGCGGCCACTGGACTCAGCAGGAGCGCCCCGCCGAGGTCAACGCAGAGATGATCACCTTCCTCCGCGGGCTCGACGCCTGACGCGGCCGAGGGCAGGTGACGCCACACAGGAGCCGGACGTCGAGGATGGTGTGGGCCGGTATGGCGCTCCCCCTTCTTGTCCGGCACCCCCAGTGGTGACCCGTGTGCCCCGTCTGTCCGAGCTCCTCCGGTACTTCCTCTATCTCGGCGCCCTCGGCTTCGGCGGCCCCGTGGCCCTCGTGGGGTATATGCAGCGGGACCTGGTGGAGCAGCGGAAGTGGTTCACCCTGGAGGAGTACAAGAAGGCGCTGGCGCTCTCCCAGCTGGCCCCGGGGCCGCTGGCCGCCCAGCTCGCCATCTGCCTCGGCTACATCCATTCCAAGGTCTGGGGCGCCACCCTGGTCAGCGTCGTCTTCATCCTGCCCTCCTATGTGATGACGGTCGCCATCGGCATGCTCTACGTGCGCTATGGGGGGCTCTCGTGGATGCAGGCGGCCTTCCTCGGCGTGGGCGCCGCCGTCATCGCGATCATCGTGCGCGCCGCGTACCGGCTGGCGCGGCTCACCATGAGCCGGGACCGGCTGCTCTGGGCCATCTTCTTCGTGATGGCCGTCGTCACCGCGTGGACCGAGTCGGAGATCGCGACGCTCTTCGTCCTCTGCGGCGTCGTGGCCTTGCTTGTCCAGGCGCCCCCGGACTGGGTGCGCCGGCTGATGGGAGGACGCGCAGCGCTCTGGTCGGTGGCACCCCTCCCGCTTTTCCTGATCCAGGGCCTGCGCGAGCCCGCCTCGCTGGCCACGCTCGGCACGATCCTCGGGTTCTTCGCCAAGGCGGGCGCCTTCGTCTTCGGCAGCGGCCTCGCCATCGTCCCCTTCCTCTACGGCGGCGTGGTCCAGGAACACGGCTGGCTCAACGACAAGCAATTCGTCGACGCCGTGGCGGTGGCGATGATCACGCCGGGGCCCGTGGTGATCACCGTGGCCTTCATCGGCTACCTCGTGGCGGGGCAGGCGGGCGCGCTGCTGGCGGCGATCGGGGTCTTCCTGCCGGTCTATCTCTTCGTCGTGATCCCCTTCCCGTGGTTCGACCGCGTGAGCGGCAACCCGCAAGTCAAGGCCTTCGTGGGCGGGGTGACGGCCGCCGCCGCGGGCGCCATCGCCGGGGCGTGCCTCGTCCTCGCCCGCCGGGCCATCGTGGACGTTCCGACGCTCCTGATCGGGCTCGTAGCGCTTGGACTCACCTGGCGCTTCAAGATTCCCGAGCCCGTGCTCATCGCCGCCGCCGCGGCCGTGGGCCTGCTGCTCTTCTGGACGAGGGGGTGAGCGACTCATGAGATGGGTAACTCGCGAGAAGGCGCGCGTGGACAGGATCGCCTGCCCGTGGCTGATCCAGCGCTTCCTCGATCCCGGGGCGGAGTTCCTCTTCGTGCCCGAGGCCGAGGTGATGGAGACGGCCCGGCGCGAGGGCGCCATCCCCTTCGACGTGCCCGGGGTGGAGCTTGGCCATCACGGGGAACGCTGCTCCTTCGACGCTTTCCTCGAGAAGTACCGGATCGAGGACGCGGCTCTCGGCGCCCTGGCGCTGATCGTCCGCGGGGCCGACACCGAGGCCCGGGACATCGCCGGGGAGGCCTGGGGGCTCTATGCCGTGGCCAGCGGCTTCAGGCTCATCAGCCGGGACGATCACGAGAACATGGCGCGCCAGTTTCCCGTCTACGACGCGCTCTACGCCTATTGCCGGGATCGGCTGGCGCAGGGCCGCTGAGCTCCCCGGCTGGGGGGCCTGTGCTATCCTTGGGGGCGGTCGTCACGCCAGCGTGGTCGCGTCGCCGGCCGTGCGAGAGTGGCGGAATTGGCAGACGCGCTGGACTTAGGATCCAGAGGGGTATCCCCGTGGGGGTTCAACTCCCCCCTCTCGCACCATAATCCCGAGGAGTGAGGATGAAAGTCGACGTCGAGGAGCTGGGAGCCTGCAAGCGGCGCCTCCAGGTGGAAGAGGCGCCCGAGGTGGTGAGTCAGGCCTGGGAGCGCGCCTTCAGCCGGGTGCAGAAGGAAGCCCGGCTACCGGGTTTCCGCAAGGGCAAGGTCCCGCGCAGCATGATCAAGATCCACTTCGCCGCCGACGTGAAGCAGGAAGTGGCGCGCCAGTTGATCCCCGAGGTGTACCGCCAGGCGCTCAGCGAGACGCGCATCGAGCCCGTGGAGGAGCCGGATCTGCAGGAGGTGCGGCTCGAGGAGGGCGCTCCGCTGTCCTTCGCCGCCGTCATCGAGATCAAGCCCACCATCGCGCTCGGG
>JACOVB010000522.1 GCA_016177555.1 Candidatus Rokuibacteriota bacterium | reverse complement strand
GATGTCATTCACATTCAGGCGAGAAGAATGACCGGCCCCGCTTTTCCCCACCAGCACGGCGACCCGCGCGGACTCCGCGAGCGCATCGACGGGCAGCTCCAGGAGCGAATCGAGGAGGCAGTGGAGATGGCCGGCCTCGAGCTGCTGGTGGCGCTGAGACAGAAGCAGCGCCGCCCGGCCCCCGAGGAGGACAGCGCCGCCGACCGCCAGGAGTTCAAGGCCCTGGCGGCCGATCTCCTGGCCTCCTTGCGGGATGTCCTCCGTGGCGAGCTGCCGGCGGAGGAGCTGACCGCGCTGGACGCCGCCGAGGCCGCAGCCGGCGATGTGCACCGGCAGCCCCTGGCCGGCCAGGTCTTCCTCGCCAAGCGCCTGCCCGACTACTGGCAGCGCTTCGAAGCCCACCGGGCAGCCCATGCCCAGGCACGCCTCTCGGAGACGGTGGAGAGCGCGGGCTGGCTCAGGCGGCTCTTCGCCCGCTACTAGGCGGCGCGCAACGCCTCGACCTCGACCGGTTCCTCTGGCGCGAGAGCCTCGCCGGCCCTGAGCCGCGACAGCGCCCAGAGGCTGTCGCATTCATCCATCGCCTGGCGCCACTCCGTGTAGTCCCGAAGCAATCGGAGCCGCACCTCGGAGAGATGGCCCTCGGCCTCGTCCATCAGCAGGCGCAGCCGGTCCTCCTTGGGCGGGGCCGTCGTCCCCGGCGTCTCCAGGGCGGAGGCGACAATCCGGTCGAGCAGTCGGTTCAGGTCGTCGCGGAGCAATCGGTCCAGCGAATCCATGGGGCACCTCCTGAGGAGCCTGTTACTACTCAACACATGAAGAGTGTCACAGTCAAGCTATTTCTCCCAGCCCGGGGGCCTGGCTTGACAGGCCTGGAGGCCTCATCCAGAGTCCCCAGGGTGAGCGCGAACGGCTGGCTCGTCTTCGCCGCAAAGACCACCCGAACCTTCTGCTACGGCTTTCTAGGGGTCCTCTTCCCGATCTACCTGACCCGTCTCGGCCTGGATGCCCGCGGACTGGGCGTGGCGGTCACCTTAACCCTCCTGGCCAGCGCAGCGCTGACCCTCGCCATCCGCCGCCCGGCCGAGCGCTTCGGCGCGAAGACGATGCTGATGGCGCTGGCCGGGCTCATCGTGGTGTCCGCCGGGATCTTCCTCGCCACGCGCGAGCCCTGGCTCGTCGTGGCGGCGGCCATGGTGGGCAATCTCGCCGTGGGGGCGGGCGAGACCGGGCCGTTCCTGGCGCTCGAGCAGGTGGCGGTCACGCGGGCGACGCCGCGCGAGCGCCTGACCGGCGTGCTGAGCCTGTACAACCTGACGGGCTACGTCTCCTCCGCGCTCGGCGCGGCCCTCGTCGCCAGCGCCACGACATCGCCCACCACGCTCTTCGTGATCTTTCTCGCGGGCGGCATCCTCCAGATGGCCCTCTACGGGCTCTTGCGCTCCACTGCCGCCCCCCGCCCCGCCGTGGGAGCGCGCGCGGGCTTCCCGTCTCGGCCCCTCGTGCGGAGAATCGCCGCGCTGTTCGCGCTCGACTCCCTCGCGGGCGGCTTCGTGATCCAGAGCCTCGTGGCCTACTGGTTCTACACGCGCTTCCAGCTCGACCTCGCCAACCTCGGCTGGATCTTCTTCGGCGCCCAGCTCCTCTCGGGACTCTCCCTGCTGCTCGCCGCGTGGCTCGCCCCGCGGCTCGGGCTCGTCAACACCATGGTCTTCTCCCACCTCATCTCCAACGTGCTGCTGATCGCCGTGGCCCTGGCTCCCACCGCGGTCCTGGCCGCCGCGCTGCTGCTGGCCCGGCACCTGCTCTCCCAGATGGACGTTCCCACGCGACAGACTTTCCTGATGCTGGCGGTGGAGGACCACGAGCGCGAGGGCGCGGCAACGCTCACCAACATGAGCCGCACCGTCGCGCAGTCGGCGAGCCCGGCGCTGACGGGCTGGGTGATGCAGGGGGTGTCGCTGTCGGCGCCGTTCGTGCTCGGGGGCGGGCTGAAGATCGTCTACGACCTGCTGCTCTACGCGACGATCCGGAACGTGCGTACGCGCTGAGCGCGCGAGTCAGGCGTGATCAGCGCTGCAGACGAGCCATCACGCGATCGACAAGACCGGGCGCCGCGGCACTCAGCACCGCGAGGAGCCTCACCGGCCAGTAGGGGTACACCTCGGCGCGCGGGCGCTTCACGCAGCGGACGATGGCCCGCGCCACCTGCTCGACCGATTGCACGGGTCCCATGCGCGGGAAGACGACCCGCTTCGTCTCCACGTCATGGAACTCGGTGGTCGTGTAGATGGGGTACACGAGGCTCACCGCAATGCCGCTGCCGCGGAGCTCCATCCTCAGCGACTCCGTGAGACCGCCGAGGGCGAACTTGGTGGCCGCGTACGCGGCGCGGCCCCGGATCCCCCGCCGGCCGACGACGGATGAGATGTTGATGATGTGCCCGCGCCCCTGGCGGCGCATGAGCGGGAGCACGGCCTGCGTGGCGGTGAGGACCGCCAGCACGTTGAGCTCCAGCAGGTCCCGGAACTCCTGGGGCGCGGTGTCCTCGAAGCGGGCGGCCAACCCCCGGCCGGCATTGTTGATCAGGACATCGACGCGCCCCCAGCGGGCGGCCACGTCGTCGACCATGGCCCCCACGGCGGGCGCGTCCGTCACATCCAGCGGATAGGCTGCCGCCTCGGCGCCGGCTCCGCGCATCTCGGCCGCGAGGGCTTCGAGCCGCTCACGGCGCCGCGCGCAGAGCGCCACCCGCATCCCCGCCCGGCCCAGCGCGCGCGCCGTCGCCCGGCCGATTCCGGCCGAGGCCCCCGTGACGATGGCGACGCGCAAGGGGAGATCAGCCACGGGGAGATCCGGGCAGGCAAGAGATCCAGTGGCGGTGGCGCGCAACCCAGCGGTAGAGGGGGCGGGCGAGGAATCCCACGAAGGGCAGCCAGAACAACGGAGCCAGCCAGCGCCAGCCGCGGAGGCGGCGCAGGATCTCCGGAATCGCCGCCGCCCCGTTCAGGGCTCGACCATCCGGGAGCACGAGCTGGATGGCCTCCAGGCAGGCTCGCTCCTCCATCCACGGGAAGCGCGCTCGGCGCTCGGCGGCCTGGCAGGGCAGGAACTCGAAACGGCCGCGCACGGCCCGCCGCGACAGCCAGACCACGCTCCCCTGGCAGAGGCGGCAGCTGGCATCGTAGATCACCACCGCGGCGGTCATGGCCGGCTCGATTGCACGCGAGCGCCTCCCAGGCTCCCCGCGGAGCCGCGCCGGCAGCGCGGGCTACTTGCCCGTGACGGCCTTGACCGCGTCTCGCGTCGCGGATACCAGCCGGTCCACCTGGGCCTCGGTGATCACGAGCGGCGGCGCGAAGAAGATGCTGTCGAGCCGGTTGCGCGTGATGATGCCCCGCTTGGTCATCTCCTGGATGACGCGGTTGCCGACTTTCTTGTCGGCGGCGAAGGACGCCTTGCTGCCGCGGTCCTCGACCAGCTCGACGGCGGCCAGCAGTCCCTTGCCCCCGCGGATGTCGCCCACGTGCGGGTGATCACCCAGCGCCGCCTTGAGCCCCTCGTTGAGTCGCGTGCCGAGCGCCGCGGCACGCTCCCAGAGCCGCTCGCGCTCCATGATCGCCACGTTCGCGAGCCCCACGGCGCAGCAGGTCGGGTGCCCCGAGTAGGTGTAGGCGTGCATCCAGCGGTCATCGGGCTTG
>JACOVB010000457.1 GCA_016177555.1 Candidatus Rokuibacteriota bacterium | reverse complement strand
CCTCCGGGAGCAGGGCGTCCGCGGGCTCACGGAGGTGGACGCGCGGCTCCTGCGGGCGTATCTGGTGCGGCTGTATCAGCGGCGGCTCGCCAAGAGCAGCATCGCGCGCAAGCTCGCCTCGGTGAGGAGCTGCTTCCGGTTCCTCACGCGCCGCGGGCTCCTCGAGAGCAACCCCGCCCGACAGGTGCGGACGCCGAGCGCGCCGCGCCGGCTGCCGTCCTTCCTCCCCAAGGACGAGTCGAAGGAGCTGCTGGACCGGCCCGTGGACGCCTCCGGGGCCGGACGCCGGGACCACGCGCTCCTGGAACTGCTCTACGCGAGCGGACTGCGCGTCGCCGAGTGCTGCGGTCTCGATCTCGATGACCTGGATCGGCACCGCGCGACGGTCCGGGTCCTCGGCAAGGGAGACAAGGAGCGGGTGGTGCCCGTCGGCGATGAGGCGCTCGCCGCGCTCGACGCCTACCTGGCCCTTCGCGGGGAGGGGCGGGGGGCGCTGTTCCGGAACCACAGGGGAGGCCGGCTCACGACGCGCAGCGTCCACCGGATCGTGAAGCGGCTGGCCCGCGCCGCCGGGATCACCCGGCGCGTGTCGCCTCACACCTTGCGCCACACCTTCGCCACCCACATGCTGGGCGAGGGGGCCGACCTGCGGCTCATCCAGGAGCTCCTGGGGCATCGCCGCCTGTCCACCACCCAGCGGTACACCCATGTGAGCCCCGAACATCTGATGAAGGTGTACGACAGGGCGCATCCGAGGGCGACATGAGGGACCTCGACGGGCTCTCGCGCTTCCACGCCACGACGGTGCTCTGCGTCCGCCACCGGGGCCATGTGGCCATCGGCGGAGACGGGCAGGTGTCCATCGGGCAGACGGTGGTCAAGGCCGCGGCGCGGAAGGTCCGGAAGATCCACCACGGCCGGGTGCTCGCCGGCTTCGCCGGCGCGGCGGCGGACGCCTTCACGCTCTTCGGCAAGTTCGAGTCCAAGCTCGAGGAGCATCGCGGGAACCTGCCGCGGGCGGCCGTGGAGCTGGCCAAGGACTGGCGGCTCGACCGCGTGCTGCGCCGCCTCGAGGCCTTGCTGGCGGTGGCGGACGCCGAGTCGTCCTTCATCATCTCGGGCACGGGCGACGTCATCGAGCCCGACGACGGGCTGATCGGCATCGGCTCCGGCGGGCCCTATGCGCTGGCCGCCGCGCGCGCTCTCTGCGCGCACTCCGAGCTGGATGCCACGGCCATCGCCGAGCAGGCCCTCCGCATCGCGGCGGAGATCTGCGTCTACACCAACGACCACATCACGGTCGAGGTGCTCGAATGAGCGCTTGCGCGAAGAAGCCCAGCCGCAAGGTGAAGTCATCCACATTCAGGCGACCCGGATGAGCGCTTGCGCGAAGAAGCCCAGCCGCAAGGTGAAGTCATCCACATTCAGGCGACCCGGATGAGCGCTTGCGCGAAGAAGCCCAGCCGCGAGGTGAAGTCATCCACATTCAGGCGACCCGGATGAACGCGCTCACGCCCGCCCAGATCGTCACCGAGCTGGACCGGTACATCGTGGGCCAGGAGCGGGCCAAGCGCGCCGTGGCCATCGCGCTCAGGAACCGCTGGCGCCGCCAGAACCTGCCGCCGGGGCTGCGGGACGAGGTGGCGCCGAAGAACATCATCATGATCGGGCCCACGGGCGTCGGGAAGACGGAGATCGCCCGGCGGCTCGCCAAGCTCTCCCAGGCGCCCTTCCTCAAGGTCGAGGCCTCCAAGTACACCGAGGTGGGTTACGTGGGCCGGGACGTGGAGTCCATGATCCGCGACCTGACGGAGCTCTCGGTGACCATGGTGAAGGCCGAGATGGCGGCGGCGGTGCGGGAAAAAGCCGAGGCCCAGGCCGAGGAGCGGCTGCTGGACCTCCTGCTGCCGCGCCGGCCCGGCGAGGCCTTCACGAGTAGCACCCTCGAGGAGGTGTCCCAGGACGCCTCCCGGGACGCCACGCGGGAGAAGCTCCGGGCCCAGCTGCGGGCCGGCAAGCTCGACGATCGCGCCATCGAGATGGACGTGTCCGACCAGTCGAACCCGATGCTTCAGGTCTTCTCGGGGCAGGGGATGGAGGAGGTCGGCATCAACCTCAAGGACATGCTGTCCCAGATCCTCCCCGGCCGGACCCGGCGGCGCCGGCTCAAGATCGGGGAGGCCCGCCGGCTCCTCGAGCAGGAGGAGGCCCAGAAGCTCGTGGACGCGGAGGAGGCCGTGGCGCAGGCCATCGTGCGCGTGGAGAACTCCGGGATCATCTTCCTGGACGAGCTGGACAAGATCGCGGGGCGCGAGGGCGGGCACGGGCCGGAGGTCTCCCGGCAGGGGGTGCAGCGGGATCTCCTGCCCATCGTGGAGGGCTCCACGGTGACGACCAAGTACGGGATGGTGCGCACGGACCACATCCTGTTCATCGCCGCGGGCGCCTTCCACGTGGCGAAGCCCTCCGACCTCATCCCGGAGCTGCAGGGCCGCTTCCCCATCCGGGTGGAGCTTGAGCCCTTGACGCGCGGGGACTTTGTCCGCATTCTGAGCGAGCCGGAGAACGCCCTGACCCGCCAGTACGTGGAGCTGCTGAAGACGGAGGGCGTCTCGCTCCAGTTCAAGCCCGACGCCGTGGAGGCCGTGGCCGAGATCGCCTCCCTGGTAAACCAGCGGACGGAGAACATCGGGGCGCGGCGGCTCTACACGATCATGGAGAAGGTCCTGGACGAGATCTCGTTCTCGGCTCCGGACATGGCAGGCAAGGAGATCGTCATCGACGCGGACTACGTGCAGGCGCGGCTGGCCGAGGTCCTCCAGGACGAGGACCTGTCGCGGTACATCCTCTAGGCACAACCATGCCCATGCACGAGATGGCCGGCATCATCCAGCGGGCCGAGATCCTCCTCGAGGCCCTGCCCTATATCCGCGAGTTCCAGGGCAAGAGCGTCGTCATCAAGTACGGCGGGGCGGCCATGGAGCAGGGGCCCCTCAAGGAGCACTTCGCCCGGGACGTGCTGCTGCTGCGCCTGGTCGGCATCCGGCCCGTGATCGTGCACGGCGGCGGGCCGCAGATCGGGGCGTTCATGAAGCGGCTCGGCAAGGAGCCCCGGTTCGTGGGCGGCATGCGCGTCACGGACGCCGAGACCGTCGAGATCGTCGAGATGGTGCTCGTCGGCAAGATCAACAAGGAGATCGTGGGGCTCATCAACCTGCACGGCGGCCGGGCGGTGGGGCTGTCGGGCAAGGACGGGAACCTGATCCGCGCGCGGAAGCGGATGCACCGCGCCCCCGACGGCAGCCTGGTGGACATCGGGCTCGTGGGCGAGGTGGAGGCGATCAACCCGGAGGTGATCGCGCTGCTCGAGGACAACGGCCTCATCCCGGTGATCGCGCCCGTGGGCGTCGGCGCCGAGGGCGAGACCTACAACATCAACGCAGACCTCGTGGCCGGCGAGGTGGCGGCGGCACTGCGGGCCGAGAAGCTGGTGCACCTGACGGACGTGAAGGGGATCGCGGGCGAGGACGGCCAGCTCATCTCGACGCTCACCCGCGAGGACGCCGCGCGGCTGATCAAGGCCAGCGTCATCGACGGGGGCATGCTGCCCAAGGTGGAGTCGGCGCTGCGCGCGCTGGAAGGCGGGGCGGCGAAGGCGCACATCATCGACGGCCGCGTGCCGCATGCCCTCCTGCTCGAGATCTTCACCCGCGAAGGCGTCGGCACCGAAATCACCCTTTAGGAGCAGGAGCGTCGCGTGGACACCAAACAGCTGCTGGAGTGGTCGGACAAGTACCTGATGGCGTTCGCCAAGCGGTACCCCGTGGCGCTGGTGCGCGGCGAGGGCGTGCGCGTCTGGGACACCGACGGCAAGGAGTATCTCGACTTCACCGGCGGCATCGCCGTGACGGCGCTCGGGCACTCGCACCCCAGGGTCGTCGGGACCATGCGGGAACAGGCGACGGCGCTGCTCCACGTCTCCAACTACTTCCACATCCCGCAGCAGATCCACCTCGCGAAGCTCCTCTGCGACCACTCCTTCGCCGACCGCGTCTTCTTCTCCAACTCCGGCGCCGAGGCCAACGAGACCGCCATCAAGCTCTGCCGCAAGTGGGCCAAGGAGCATGGCAGCAGCGACCGGGGCGACATCATCAGCATGCGCGGGGGCTTCCACGGGCGCACGCTTGCCACGGTGACGGCCACGGCCCAGGACAAGTACCACCACGGCTTCGAGCCGCTCCCCGCGGGCTTCAAGTACGTCGCCTTCAACGACCTCACGGCGCTGGAGCGGGCCATCGACAGCCGGACCGCCGGCGTGCTGGTGGAGCCCATCCAGGGCGAGGGCGGGGTGAACATTCCCGACGACGGCTATCTGCCCGGGCTCCGGAAGCTCTGCGACGAGGCCGGCATCGCGCTGATTCTCGACGAGATCCAGACCGGCATGGGCCGGACGGGCCGGCTCTGGTGCTACGAGCACGCGGGGATCACCCCGGACATCATGACGGTGGCCAAGGCCCTCGCCAACGGCGTGCCCATCGGCGCCACGCTGGCGACGGAAGAGGTGGCGCGCGTCTTCACTCCCGGCAGCCACGGGACCACCTTCGGGGGCAACCCGCTGGCGACGGCCGTGGGGCTGACCGTGCTGACGACGCTCCTGGAGGAGAACCTCCCCGACAAAGCGGGCCGCATGGGACGCCTCTTGCTGGAGCGTCTGGAGGTGGTGCGGACCCGTGCCCCCGGCCTGGTCAAGGAGGTCCGCGGCCGGGGTCTCCTCATCGGGATGGATATGGTGCCGCCGATCGGCGACGTGGTCACGGCGTGCCGCGAGCGGGGTCTCCTCGTGCTGACCGCGGGGGACAACATGATGCGGCTCGCGCCGCCGCTCATCGTCAGCGAGGCCGAGGTGAACCGGGCGGTGGGAATCGTCGGGGACGCGCTGGGGGCCCTCGCGCGGTGAAGCACTTCCTGTCCATCCGCGATCTCGAGGGGGACGAGGTGCAGCGCCTCTTCCGCCTCACCGCCGAGCTCAAGGCTCGCCAGAAGGCGCGCGAGGGAGGGGCGGCGCTCGCGGGCCGCACCATGGCCCTCATCTTCGAGAAGCCGTCGCTCAGGACGCGCGTCACCTTCGAGGTCGGCATGGTGCAGCTGGGCGGATCATGCGTGTACCTGGCCGCTCAGGAGATCGGCTTCGGCAAGCGGGAGTCGGTGCCCGACATCGCCCGGAACCTCTCGCGCTGGGTGGACATCGTGACCGCGCGCGTCTTCTCCCACCGGACCGTTGAGGAGCTGGCGCGCCACGCCTCCGTCCCCGTGATCAACGGCTTATCGGACCTCGAGCATCCCTGCCAGGCCATGGCCGACTTCTTCACCCTGTGGGAGCGGGGGCTCGATCTGTCGCGCACGCGGCTGGCCTGGGTGGGCGACGGCAACAATGTCTGCCACTCGGTGCTGCTTCTGGCCGCCCTCACCGGCACCACCGTGGTGGTGGCCACGCCGCCGGGGTACGAGCCGAGCCCGGCCGTGCTGGACGCCTGCCGGGCCCTCGGCGGGCGGGTCCGCCTCACGGTGGAGGCCCGGGAGGCCGTCGAGGGCGCCGACGTCATCTACACCGATGTCTGGATCAGCATGGGGCAGGAGGCCGAGCGCGAGCGGCGGCAGGAGGCCTTCCAGCGCTACCAGGTCAACGACTCGCTGCTCCGCTTCGCCGGTGGGAAGGCGCTCGTCATGCACTGCCTGCCGGCGCATCGCGGGGAGGAGATCACGGATGCGGTCCTCGACGGGCCGCAGAGCGTGGTGTTCGATCAGGCGGAGAACCGGCTCCACGCGCAGAAGGGCATCATCCTGCACCTCCTGGGAGGCGGATAGAGGACGCATGAGCACACCCGTCAAGAAAGTCGTGCTGGCCTACTCCGGAGGACTCGACACGTCCGTGATTCTCACCTGGCTCATCGAGACCTACCGCTGCGAGGTCGTGGCGTACTGCGCCGATCTGGGGCAGGGGGAGGAATTGATCCCCGTCCGCGAGAAGGCGCTCCGGACCGGCGCCTCCCAGGTGCATATCCGGGACCTGCGCGAGGAGTTCGTGCGCGACTTCATCTTCCCCATGCTGCGGGCCAGCGCGATCTACGAGGGGGCCTACCTCATGGGCACCTCCATCGCGCGGCCGCTCATTGCCAAGGCGCAGGTGGACATCGCCCGCGAGACGGGCGCCGATGCCGTGAGCCACGGGGCCACGGGCAAGGGCAACGACCAGGTGCGCTTCGAGCTGACCTACGCCGCGCTCGGGCCGGAGCTGACCGTGATCGCGCCGTGGCGGGAGTGGGACTTGAACTCGCGCACGGCGCTCATGGAATACGCCAAGCGCCACGACATCCCGGTGCCGGTGACGGCCGAGCGCCCGTACTCCACGGACCGCAACCTCTTCCACATCTCCTACGAGGGCGGGATCCTCGAGGACCCGTGGGCCGAGCCGCCGCCGAAGATGTTCCTCCTGACCAACTCGCCGGAGTCGGCGCCGGATGTGCCGGTCCACGTGGAGATCGACTACGAGGCCGGCAACCCCGTGGCGGTGGACGGCAGCCGCCTCGGGCCGGTGGCGCTCCTCGAGCGTCTCAACCGGCTGGGAGGCGAGCACGGCATCGGGCGCGTGGACCTGGTGGAGAACCGCTACGTCGGCATGAAGTCGCGCGGGGTGTACGAGACGCCCGGCGGCACGATCCTTCACTCCGCGCACCGCGCGCTGGAGTCGCTCACGCTGGACCGGGAGGCGCTGCACCTGCGCGACTCGCTCATCCCGCGCTACGCCGAGATGATCTACTACGGCTTCTGGTTCGCGCCGGAGCGGGAGGCGCTCCAGACCCTGATGGATGCCATCCAGACGGACGTCACGGGCACGGTGAGGCTCAAGCTCTACAAGGGGACGATCACCGTCACGGGCCGCCGCTCGCCGCGCTCGCTGTACCGGACGGACTTCGTGACCTTCGAGGCTGACCGGGTCTACCGGCAGAAGGACGCGGAAGGCTTCATCGCCCTCAACGCCCTGCGCCTGAAGATCCGCGCCCTCCGCGACCGCGCCCGCTGAGGCGGGACTCCGCTCCCGCCATGCGTCTCCATGTCGCGCTCAGCCCGGCCGAGTTCGCGGGGCTGGGCCTGTCCGGACGCACGGCCGTCGTCGTGGACGTGATGCGGGCGACGACCACCGTGGTCGCGGCCTGCGCCGCCGGCTGCCGGCGCGTGATTCCCGTGGCCGACGCGGCCGCCGCACGGGCGCACCTGCGGGCGAGTGGCCTTCCTCCGGGGGAGACGTTGCTGGCAGGCGAGCGTGGAGGCGATCCCATCTCCGGCTTCGACCTCGGCAACTCCCCGCTGGAGTACACGCCCGAGCGCGTGCGCGGCCGCACCCTCCTGCTCACCACCACCAACGGCACCGCCGCCATG
>JACOVB010000463.1 GCA_016177555.1 Candidatus Rokuibacteriota bacterium | reverse complement strand
TTCGGGCAGGTCAGCGGGTCCATGGGGGGTATCCTCCACCTGGGGCGGGCACCCGGGCTGTCGCCCGCCCGCCCCCGCCGGAACCTCGCGCTACTCGATTTTCTGCAGCCGATCTCAGGCGCTGTCTTTGACCTGGGGCGGGCACCCGGGCTGTCGCCCGCCCGCCCCCGCCGGAACCTCGCGCTACTCGATTTTCTGCAGCCGATCTCAGGCGCTGTCCTTGACCTGGGGCGGGCACCCGGGCTGTCGCCCGCCCGCCCCCGCCGGAACGTCTCGTTCGCGTGCTTTCTCGCGTGCCGCGAGTCGTGGTCACGCCGGAGAGTGTGACAGATCGGTGGCGGGAAAGTCCAGGTTTCGGGCCGGGAGGGATCAGCCCGGACCCGGGCGTTGCGCGCGGAGGAACTTCCCGAGCCGTGCGTCGTCGCCCCCCTTCACCTTGACGAACTGCAGTCCCAGGCGCCCCGAGTGGACCGAGCGGACCACGGCCACCTCCACCGTGATGGGCGGCTCGGAGTCGCCGGGCTGGAGCGTGAGCTCGAGGGACTCGCCGGCGGCGATGGGCAGATCCGTCTCGAGGGTCGCGCCGCCCTCGGAGAGGTCCCGCACGCGCCCCTGGCGCTCGCCCTCCTTCCAGAAGAGCGTGCTCCAGAAGTCCACGGGGAGGCGCTCGTGCCGGCGCCGGTCCTCGTGCACCCGCTCGTAATGCTCGCCCCACCGCAGCGTCCGGAAGCGATGGGCGCAGACGAGGCAGCGGAACGGGTAGATGTAGCCCGCACTCAGCAGGCGCTCGAGCAAGCCCTTGCGGCTGGCCCGGCGGACCTGGTCGCTGCCGCATCGCCGACACCGGAGGGGGTCCATGAAGGGGCGGTGCTCGTTCCCGCGAGTCTGTCAGATTGCCCCCGCCCCTGTCCAGGTACAATGCTCGGGTGGATGCACGCCCGACTGCGGGGCGTCAGGGTCTCGCGGCGGATTCCAGGAGGGGGACCATGGACGAGGCGCTCAGGGAGACCACGAAGAAGACGGCGCAGATGCTCTTCCACTCGCTCAAGGGGGGGGTCGGGTACGAGACGTGGAAGAAGTTCGACAAGGAGCTCGCCCGCGAGCTCAGCATGTTCTTCACGGGCAAGCTCTACAGCCGCGAGGTGATCTCCCAGAAGCAGCGCGAGCTCTGCGCCGTGGCCTCGCTGACCGTGCTGAACCGCCGGGCGGAGGTCCGCGCCCATGCCCACGCCGCGCTGAACGTGGGGGCCACGCGCCAGGAGGTGGCCGAGGTCATCTTCCAGCAGGTGACCTACGGCGGGATGCCGGTCGTGGTGGAGGCGCTCGAGGTCTTGAAGGAGGTGCTGGAGGAGCGCGGGGAGTGGGAATGACGGCGCTCCACCCCACCGTGGCGGCGGCCCTCGAGGCCGCGCGGGCCGCCGGCGAGATCGCCATGACGTACTACCGCGGCGGCTTCGAGATCACGATGAAGGCCGATCGGACGCCCGTGACCCAGGCGGACCGCGAGGCGGAGCAGGCGATCACGGCCGTTCTCCAGCGCGCCTTTCCCGATCACGGCTTCCTCGGAGAGGAGCTCGGCGAGCGGGGACCCACCGACCGGCGCTGGATCATCGATCCCATCGATGGCACGAGGAACTTCGTCCGCGGTATCCCCGTCTGGGCCGTGCTGATCGGGCTCGAGGAGCAGGGCGAGGTCACGGCGGGCGTGGTCTTGAACCCGGCCAGCGGCGAGTGCTTCTGGGCGCGGAAGGGCGAGGGCGCCTTCTGCGACGGGGAGCGGATCCGCGTCTCCGATCTCGACCGCCTGCCCGAGGCGACCGTGCTGCACTCGGGCCTGAATCTGCTGCGCGCGACGCCCTACTGGGATGGCTTCGTGCGGCTGGTGGACGTGGCCTCGCGGACGCGCGGCTTCGGCGACTACTTCGGGTACGGTCTCGTGGCCCAGGGCCGGGCCGAGATCTACGCCGAGGTGGATCTCAAGCCGTGGGACATCGCCGCCGTCAAGATCCTCGTGGAGGAGGCAGGCGGCCGGCTCACCGATTTCTCGGGCCGGGCCACCATCTACGACGGCACGGTGCTCGCCAGCAACGGACGCCTGCACGACGAGGCGCTCCGGCTCCTCACCGGCCGCTGACCTCCTCGCCCGCCTCACCGGTGAGCCTTGCGCGCAGGCGACGGAACTCGGCGATGGCCCGGTCCTCGTCCGGGCCGAACCGGTAGATGAAATTGTTCAGGTAGCTCGCCACCTGGCCCTCGTCGAAGCCCGTGTCGCGCCGTCGCGCGGCGATGGCCGGGATGGCCTGGATGCCCCGGTCCAGGGCGTCACCAAGCGCCGTCTCGAACCCGCGCCGCTCGGTGTCCGGCACGGCGGCGCGCATGCTCCAGCGGGCGAAGACGCAAGGCAGCCCCGTCCACTCGTGCCAGTCGCCGCCAATGTCGAGCACGTGCGCCGCGCGGCGTGGCGAGGTCGCCTCCCGGATCGCGCGGTCGCCGATGAGAAGCGTTGCGTCGCAGGGCTTGCCGGACGTGACCCAGCCCCGCGGCTCGACATGGTGCTTGAAGGCCAGGAGGACCCGCAGCAGCTCCACCGAGGTCGAGGTCTCGCCGGTGACGCCGATCACGGCGCCGTCCAGACTCGACGGCGGGCGGTCGGAGAAGAGGAGCACGCTCCGCGCCGGGCCGGGGGTGGCGATCCCGAAGGGCAGCGGCACCAGCATGGCCTCGAGCCTGAGCGCGTCCACGAGGGAGAGCGGTGCGGCGTCGAGCCCGCCCCCGGCCATGGCCTGTCCGAGCGCGCGGGGAGTGTACGAGACCAGCTCCACGCCGGTCAGGTGGGTGAAGAAGGGCTCGCAGTTGAGGTAGGGGATGCGGCCGATGCGGAGCATGGGCGGAGGTGTCCTTTCAGTCGTGACGGCGGTGCAGGACGGCGACGAAACGCTCCCGGATCTTCTCTTCCGCCTCGTGGTGGCGGTCGCGCACCACCCAGCGGCCCTCGACCATCACGTTGCGCACCGGGTTGCCGCCGGCCATGCCGCCCGAGATGACCCAGGCGTCCAGCACCGTTCGCGGCGTCTGGCCCAGGAGCGCGGGCGCCTCATCGTCGAGCACGACGAGGTCGGCGCGCAGGCCCGGGGCGATGGCGCCCACGGGCTGCGCCAGCGACTGGGCACCGCCACGGCGGGCGCCGTCGAAGAGCACCCGGCCGGGGCTCTCCGTGGCCTCGTCCCCGGGGGCGACGAGCACGTTGCGGAGCCGGTGGTGCAGGCGCTGGCCGTATTCCAGCATGCGCAGCTCGTCGGCCACGGCGATCAACGAGTTGGCGTCGCTGCCGATGCCGAAGCGGCCGCCCGCGCGATGGTAGCCGCGCAGCCGGAAGCGGCCGTCGCCCAGGGTCGCCTCGGTGAGCGGGCAGAGCCCCGCGACCGCGCCGGCGCGCGCCATGCCGTCGCGCTCGGCGTCGGTGATGTGGGTGGCATGCACCAGCGTCCAGCGCGGGTCGAGGCCCGCCTTGGCCAGGAGCCACTCCACGGGGGCTGCGCCGAGCCCGGCGCGGCATTCCTCCACCTCCTCGGTGCGCTCGGCGGCGTGGATGTGCACGGGGCCCTCGGGCACCGCCCGGAGGAGCCGCAGGAGGAGATCGGCGGGGACGGCGCGCAGGCTGTGAGGGGCGATGCCCACCATGCCCTGTGGCCGCAGGGTCTCCACGAGCGAGAGATACCCGTCGAGGTCGAGCAGGAACCGGCGCTGCTCATGCAGGGGAGGCTGCCCGATCCCCCCGCTGGAGTACAGCACGGGGAGCATGGTGAGCCCGATGCCGACCGTGCGCGCGGCGGCCACGATCCGCTCCGACATCTC
>JACOVB010000451.1 GCA_016177555.1 Candidatus Rokuibacteriota bacterium | reverse complement strand
CCTCCACCGTGCGCCCGGTGACGGCCTCCACGGCGGCGATCATGCCCGCGCAGTCGGGGATCTCCCCGCCCTCGACGGGGCAGGTGCGGTCCGGGTTGGTGGCGATGAGGCGCGCTCCGCGCCTGACGGCCTGGAGCGCCGTGTTGAGCTTCGCATAGGTGAAGGTCCGGTCGAAGGCGATCACGACCCAGCGCACGCGCTCGTCCTCCCGCACCTCGAAGCCGTGCGCCCGCATCTCGGCGATCAGGGGCGGCTCGCCGATGACGAACACCGGGGCCCCCGGGTCGAGCCCGCGGAGGTGGCGCGCCAGCACCAGCGAGGAATTGATGACGTCGTCGGCCTGGGCCGGGATGCCCAGGCGGGAGAGCTTGGCGGCGTAGTCGGCGCGGGTCTGGAGCGGCTTGTTGGAGAGGAAGGCGACGCGCCGGCCGGCCTGGCGGAGGGCGGCGACGGCCTCGGCCGCGCCCGGGATGAGCCGCTCGCCCAGGTAGACCGTCCCGTCCAGGTCGAAGAGCCAGCCCCGGTACGGAAACCGCAGCGTCACAGCTCGGTGCCGGGACGGATGGCGAGCCAGACGAGGCCCGAGGATCGCCATGGGAGCCGCAGCCGAAGGCGAGGCGAGCGATCCCGAGAGGGTAGCGAAGCGCCCAGCGCGAGGCGTACGTGGGTGTACGTTGAGCGCTGGCGACGACCGAGAACATGGCTGAGCGAGTCGCAGCCGCAGGCCAGACGAGCGGATATGGGAGTCATGCGAGCGTGAGCGAGCATGGCGAAGCCAGCCGGCCCGGCACTACCGGAGCAGCGGGAGGACGGCCGCCTGGGCCAGATCGAGGAAGGGCGCGGGCAGCACCCCGAGCTGCACCACGCCCCAGAGGGCCACGGCCAGCGCGAGCCCCGCCGGGAAGGACGGCACCAGCAGGGTCGGGGCGCCCTCGGGGTCGCGCATGTACATGTAGACGATCAGCCGGAGGTAGTAGTAGGCGGCGATGGCGGAATTGAGCACGCCGATCACGGCGAGCCACAGGTACCCGGTCCGCACGGCCGCCCCGAAGAGGTAGAACTTGCCGACGAAGCCCGCCGTGGGCGGGATGCCGATCAGCGAGAGCAGGAACACGGAGAAGGTGAGCGCCAGCACCGGGTGCCGCGTGGCAAGGCCCGCCAGGTCGCCCACCTCCACGGCCTCCCGTCCCTGCCGCTCGAGGAGCAGGATGACGCCGAAGGCCCCCGCGGTGGTGAAGGTGTAGACGAGCAGGTAGAAGAGCACGCTGCCCCCACCCAGCGCCCCGCCCGCCACCACGCCCACGAGGATGTAGCCCACATGCGCGATGGAGGAGTAGGCGAGCATCCGCTTGATGTTCTGCTGGGCGAGGGCGACCACGTTGCCCACCGTCATGCTGAGCACGGCGAGCCACCACATCAGCAGCGTCCAGTCGGGCTGCGCCGGCCGCAGCGCGGAGAGGAGCACGCGGAGGAGCGCGGCGAAGGCCGCCGCCTTGGAGCCGGTGGCGATGAGCGCGGTCACGGAGGTCGGCGCGCCCTGGTACACATCCGAGGCCCACATGTGGAAGGGCACCGAGGAGATCTTGAAGCCGAAGCCCACCACCAGGAGCCCGAGCCCGATCAGCAGCAGCGGGTCGCGCGCGGCGCCCCCCGCCACCGCCACGCCGATGCGATCGAGGTTCGTGGAGCCCGTGGCGCCGAAGATGAGCGCGATGCCGTAGAGGAAGAAGCCTGAGGCGAAGGCGCCCAGGAGGAAGTACTTCATGGCGGCCTCGCCCGCCTCGAGCCGCCCCACGAACCAGCCGGCCAGGACGTAGAGCGACAGCGACATGATCTCGAGGCCCAGGAAGACCACGATGAGGTCCCCCGCCGCCGCCATGAGCATCATGCCGACGGCCGCGAAGAGGACGAGGATGTAGAACTCGCCCGACTCCATCCCCTGGCGCCGCAGGTAGTCGAGTGAGAGCAGCAGCACGAGCCCGGTGGCGAAGCCGATGACGAGGTCGAAGAAGAGGGCGAAGCCGTCGAGCCGCACCATGCCGTTGAACGCCCGCTCGTCGGACCCCCAGAGGCTCAGCGTGAGGATCATGGACAGGACGACGCCCGCCAGCCCCACGACGCCCAGGTGGTCCTTGCGGCCCCGCGTCGGCAGGAGATCGAGGAGCAGCAGGAGGCAGGCGGCCGCCGCCACCACCGTGACCGGCGCGATGGCGCGGAAACTGATGACGGGCAGGACGAGGGTCGGGCTCACCGCGGCACCAGGGCGGCGGTGGCGGCGGCCTTGGCATGCACCTGGGCGAGGAGGGCCTGCACGCTCGCCTCGGTCACCCCGGTGAAGGGCGCCGGGTAGACGCCGATCCACACGATGAGCGCCAGCACCGGCAGCAGCACGACCCACTCGCGCGCCGAGAGGTCGGCCAGACGGCGGTTCTCCTCCCGCGTCACCTCGCCGAAGACGACGCGCTGGTACATCCACAACAGGTACACCGCGGCGAAGATGATGCCGGTGGTGGCCAGCGCCGCCACCGTCACGTTCCACTGGAAGGCGCCGACGAGGATCAGGAACTCGCCCACGAAGCCGTTGAGGCCCGGCAGCCCCAGCGAGGACAGCGCCACGATCAGGAAGAGGGCGCTGTAGGCGGGCATCACCTTCCAGAGCCCGCCGAAGTCGGCGATGAGCCGCGTGTGACGTCGCTCGTAGATCATCCCTACCAGGAGGAAGAGCGCCCCCGTGCTGAGGCCGTGGTTCACCATCTGGATGATGCCGCCCACCAGTCCCTGGGCGTTGAACACGAACAGGCCGAGCATCACGAAGCCCAGGTGGCTCACGCTGGAATACGCCACGAGCTTCTTCAGGTCCGGCTGGACGGTGGAGACCCAGGCGCCGTAGATGATGCCGAT
>JACOVB010000037.1 GCA_016177555.1 Candidatus Rokuibacteriota bacterium | reverse complement strand
ATCGAGAAGGACGTGGACGGGCCCAGCGCCCTGCCGCTCCGGCTCGACGGCGAGGTGCCCAATCTCGGCAAGTACGCCGCCTGCCGTCGGGTGGCGCGGACCATCTATCTGGGCTCGGCGCCCACCGCGACAGCGGCCAACCGGGGCATCGAGGACCGGCGCATCAGGCTCGGCTGCGTGATGCCCGGCGAGTCGGTGGCCATCTTCGGCGATGCGCTCCGCCGTTTGAGTGCGGCAGCGACGTATCTCTACCCGGAAGGCGGCCGCTACTGGTACTCGACCCAGCCCACCGTGACCAAGCTGGCGGAGGACCGCGCCGAGCAGCTCAAGCGCGCCCCGGACAAGGTCGCCCAGGAGATCGACAAGCGGCTGCGCGCCGACCTGCGGAAGATCGGCGACTTCAGCCGGATCCACCCGCTGCCGCAGTCGGGCCAGGACGTGCCAGACGACATGGACGCGCGGCTCGTGGTGCTCGGCATCGACCACCCCTACGCCAAGGGAGGGGGCAGTGCCGCCGAGGCGGCGGCCAAGGTCACCTTCGAGTCCCGTGGCAACACCCCCCGCCTCTTCCGCAACACGCTGGCCTTCCTGGCGGTGGACCAGACGCGGCTCCAGGACCTGGACGAGGCGGCGCGCCGCTATCTCGCCTGGGAGTCGATCGTCGCCGAGAGGGACACGCTCGACCTCTCGCCGCACCAGGTGCGGCAGGCGGAGGCGCAGAAGGATGCCGCGGACGGGGTGGTGACGGCCCGGCTGCCCGAGGCCTATCAGTGGCTGCTGGTGCCGGTGCAGGCCTCGCCCCAGGCCAGCGTCGAGTGGCAAGCCTTTCGCCTCACCGGGCAAGACGCGCTGGCGGTGCGGGCCAGCAAGAAGCTGAAGAACGACGAGCTGCTGGTGACCGCGCTGGCCGGCACGCGCCTCCGCATGGAGCTCGACCGCGTCCCGCTGTGGCGCGGGGATCACGTCTCCATCAAGCAGCTCGCCGAGGACTTCGCCCGGTACGTCTACCTGCCGCGGCTCAAGGACACGGCCGTGCTGCTCGGGGCCGTCCGGGACGGTCTCGGCCTGCTCCTGTGGCACCAGGAGTCCTTCGCCTACGCCGATAGCTTCGATGAGACTGCCACGCGGTACCGGGGGCTGCGGGTCGGGCAGCACCAGGTGATCGCTGGTAGCGAAGCCGCAGGGCTCCTCGTGCGGCCCGAGGTCGTGCACCGGCAACTGGAGGCCGAGGCCGGGGCGCCGCCCGGTGGGGGCGAAGGCACGCCCGGGAAGCCATCCGGGGGCGCACGCCCCGGCAAGGGGGGTGAGGCCACGCCGGGCGGGGGCTCAGGGCCGACCGCGCCCCCGAAGCCTCTTCGGCCCAAGCGCTTTCACGGGACCGTGACCCTCAATCCCATCCGCGCAGGCCTCGACGCGAGCCGGGTGGCTGACGAGGTGATCGCGCACCTCAGCGGACTTCCCGGCGCCTTGGTGAAGGTCACGCTCGAGATCGAGGCGGACGTCGCCGGGGGCGTCCCGGAGAACGTGGAGCGCACGGTCACGGAGAATGCGCGGACGCTCAAGTTCACGAGCCAGGGGTTCGAGGTGGAGTAGAAGGGGAGGTCAGGGAGGATCGGAAGAAATGGCGGAAGGAGCGTCGCCCACCGTTCCGGCCACGGCCGTTCTTGCCGAGTTGCACGCTCTATGCGGAACTACGGCAGCCGCGTTCCGCGAGGGGCACCAGATGGTCACGGGCTCTCACGAGCATACCGAGAAGGTGCTCGTCTGGCTCAGCGGACTGATGGGCGCCGGAATCTTCTCCGTACAGGGTCTGCTCGCCTCCGCCCCCATGACGATGCGTCTGAGCGCCTTCGTGCCGTGGACGCTCGGGATCCTCTGCGGCGTGCTGGGTCGTCTCCTGGCGGGACAACTTCGGAAGAAGGACGATCAGGAGCACTTCCGGCGCATTTCCACACTGGAGTTGCTCCAACTCGAGAGGGACCCGAACCTCATCACGAAGGACCTCCGCCCGATACTCGAATCGGCTACGCCCGCGGCGGACAAGGCGAACCGCCAGCTCCAACGACTGCTCACGGCGACCGATGGCGTGTTCTACCTCGCGCACGTCTGTCTTGCCGTTGGGGTCGTTGGAGCCGTGACGACCATGATCGTGGTCGGCCGGTAGCAGGAATGATCGCGAAGACTTACGCGCCCCCGGCCAACGGCGACGGAGCTCCTGGGGGCTACCTCGCCCCGACCATACCCCGGGCGGGCGCCTGCTGCCGGAACTACTTCCAGGAGCCCGTGAACCGTGAAGGGAGGGCATCCTGATCTGAGCTTCGACGCGTACCTCAAGGGACAGGAGAACAACCTGGCGCAGATCAGGCGCCTGCCCGTTTTTCGCGACCTGGTACTCCCCGTCAAAGAGCTCTACGAGAGGGCGGCCGACCTGGTGCCTCCAGGCACTCCGCCCAGCTTTGGCCGGATCCTTCTTCTGGGCCACAAGAGCCTGCTCTCTGCGGCCGCCCTCATCGCGCGCGGGCTGCCCGACGACGCTGCCGGCATCACGCGGCGAGCAATCGAGGCGGTCCGCACTGGCCGTGCGATCAAGCATGATCGAGGCAACCTCGACCGATGGTCACCCGGGACGGTGACAGCGCCGGCCTGCGCCGGTACCCCGGGGCCCCGTCAAGGGCCCGCGGGGGCCAGGACGCGAGGCCGATGCCGGGCTTCGGGGGCTCGCGCCCGGCGCGTGGCGTCAGGCGGGCTTGGTACCGGTGACGCGGATGAGGACGCCCGGGATGAACTCCTGGGCGGTGACGCCGGTGAAGCCGGCGGCCTCCATGTAGCCGACGCACTCGGTGACGGAGTGGGCGATGCCGGTGCTGCCGTAGACGGCCTCGGCCAGCCCCCACAGCGCGGGGTCCGCGGGGCCCGTCCGCTCGGCGTCGAGCATCTCGCCGATCAGGTGCATCTCGCCGCCCGCCTCGAGGGTGAGCCACGCCTTGCGGATGACGGGCTGGATGATGTCGCGGCTGTACTGCGGCAGGTTGCTCGCCATGATGACGACGTCGGCGCCGGCCGGCAGGGGGTCCGCGGTGAAGTCGCCGCCGGCGGTGGTGATGCGTTCCGAGAGCCCGTGGGAGGCGATGAACTCCCGCGCGACCTCGGCGACAGGCGGCAGGTCGAAGACCACCGCGCTCAGCTGCGGGTGCGCCTGGCAGGCGGCGATGCAGTAGCAGCCGGACCCGCCCCCCAGGTCGAGGATGCGCCGCCGCCGCGCGAGGTCCACCTGCCGGACGAAGCGGCGGCCCGAGCCCATGCCGATGCTGTAGGTCGCCTCGTGGTACTTCCGCGCCTCCTTCACGGTGAAGCCCTCGGCGTACTTGCCGAGGACGGCGGGCGGGCCCGTGTGCCGGAGATGCTCGGCGAGCCGCCCCCACTCGTCCCACTCGGGCTTGGTGAAGAGCATCCACGGCCCGGCGTAGCCCGGCTCGCCCTCGACGAGATAGCGCTGGACGTCGGGGGCGTTGCGGACCCGGTGGCCCTCGCGCACGAGAAGGCCGAGCGCCATGCAGGCCGTCACCAGCCGCTCGGCGTTGGTCGCGGTGAAGCCGAGCGCCTCGGTGAGCCGCGACAGGGTGTCGGCGCCGCGCGCGACGCGCGTGAAGAGACCCACCTCGACGGCGGCCATCAGCGTCGCCGCCTCGCGGTAGGAGCGGGAAAGCCGCTGCAGCCTGACGGTGTCGAGCCTCGGATCGGCCATGGTCACTCCTCGACCTTGAAGTAGTCCGGCTTGCCCAGCGGCCAGAACTCGCCCCAGGCCTGCCACCCCCCGTCCACCGTGAGCACCTCGCCCGTGATGAACTTGCCGGAGGGCGCGGCCAGGTAGACGCAGGCCTCGGCCACGTCGTGAACGTCGCCCAGCCGGCGCATGGGGTTGTGGGCGAACGAGGGCCGCGCCGTGCGCGGGTACCGCTCGAGGCCCGGGCTCGCGAACGTGCCGAGCGCCACGCAGTTGACGCGGATGCCGTGGGGCGCCCACTCGACGCAGAGGCTGCGGGAGAGCGCGATCTGTCCGGCGCGCGCGGCCACCGTGTGCGGGATGCCGACGCCCACCTGCTTCGGCGGCACCACCATGTTGAGGACGCAGCCCGACTGCTGCCGCTCGATCCAGCGCCGTGCCGCCTCCTGCATCATGTACCAGGTGCCGGTAAGGTTGGTGTCGATGACGGCGTTCCACCCCTTCGGCGTGATCGAGAGCGAGGGCGCCGCGAACTGCCCGCCCGCGTTGTTGACGAGGACATCGAGCCGGCCGTGGCGCTCCCACACCGCGTCCATGAGGGTCGCGACCTGGGCGGGATCGCGGATCGTCATCGAGCGGGT
>JACOVB010000036.1 GCA_016177555.1 Candidatus Rokuibacteriota bacterium | reverse complement strand
GGCGCCCTCGTCCACGAACACATGGCACAGGCCCTTGTCGTGCTTGAGCACGGGCACCGTCGCGCGCTCGTTCACGACCCGGACGAGCTCCTCCCCGCCCCGGGGGATGATGAGGTCCAGGTAGCGGTCGAGCGTCAGCAGCGCCATGACGGCCGCGCGGTCCGGCGTGTCCACGTACTGGATCACGTCGGCCGGCAGGCCCGCCTTCTCCACGGATTTGGCGAGGAGCTGAGCAATCACCGTGTTGGACTCGATCGCCTCGCTGCCGCCGCGCAGCACCACGGCGTTGCCCGACTTGAGGCAGAGCGCCGCCGCGTCGGCAGTCACGTTCGGGCGGGACTCGTAGATGAAGCCGATCACGCCCAGCGGCACCCGCACGCGCGAGATCTCCAGGCCATTGGGCCGGCGCCACGTCTCCACCACCTCGCCCACGGGGTCGGGGAGCGCGGCGACCTGGCGGACACCGGTGGCCATCTCCTCGATGCGGCCGTCCGTCAGCGTGAGGCGGTCCACGAAGGCCCGCGTGAGGCCCTTGGAGCGGGCGTGGGCAAGGTCGGCCCGGTTGGCCTCGAGGATCGTGGCAGCCTTCTCCTCCAGCCCCCGGGCCATCTGGGTCAGGACCTCGTTCTTGGTCCGTGTTGGAGCCAGCGCGAGCACCCGCGACGCCTCCTTGGCGGCGCGCGCCTTGGCCTGCACCCTTGCCGCGATGTCCATGCTGTGTCCTCCCGCGCGCCCGCTCAGAGCACCACCAGGTTGTCCCGGTGGATCACCTCACCGACGCCCTTGTAGCCCAGCGTCTTCTCGATCTCCGCGGTCTTGACCCCGCGGAGCTTCCGCAGCTCCGTGGCATCGTAGTTCACGAGCCCTCGCGCGAACTCCCCTGAGCCGACTTCGCCGAGACTGACGACATCACCGGCCTGGAACTCGCCGGTCACGCCGACCAGCCCCGAGGGCAGGAGGCTCTTGCCCCTCTCAGTTAAGGCCTTCTTCGCTCCCGCGTCAACCGTCAGACACCCCTGCGGCGGCACGGCGAAGGCGATCCACCGTTTCCGCGCCGCCAGCCGGTCACCGCGCGGCTGGAAGTAGGTGCCGAGCGCTTCGCCGCCGAGGAGCCGCCCGAGTACTCCGGGCTCCCGCCCACTGGCGATGACCATCGCGATGCCCGAGGCAACCGCCTTCTGGGCGGCCTCGAGCTTCGTGCTCATGCCGCCCACGGAGACGCCCGCTGTCCCGTCGTAGACGAGGCGCTGGATGTCCTCCGTGATCGCCTCCACGGTCTCCACCCGCCGCGCCGTGGGATCGCGCCGCGGATCCGCCGTGTAGAGCCCATCCACGTCCGTGAGAAGCACCAGGAGATCGGCGTCGATCAGGTGGGCCACCAGGGCGGCGAGATTGTCATTGTCGCCCACCTTGATCTCGTCCACGGCGACCGTGTCGTTCTCGTTCACGATGGGCACGACCCCGAAGTTGAGGAGCGTCAAGAGCGTGTTCCGCGCGTTGAGGTAGCGCGAGCGGTCGCTGATGTCCTGGCCCGTCAGGAGCACCTGGCCCACGTGCAGGCCGTGCTTCTTGAACGCGTGCTCGTAGTGCCACATGAGCGCGGACTGCCCGACGGCCGCCGCCGCCTGCTTCTCGGGGATACTGCGCGGGCGCGCCGGGAGCCCGAGGCGGGCCATGCCCGTCACGATGGCGCCGGAGGAGACCAGGGCGACCTCCCGGCGGCCCGTCACCACGCTGGCGATGTCGGCGGCCAGCGTCGCGATCCGCCGGCCGTCGGGGCCCTGTCCGGGAGCGGTGATGAGCCCGCTGCCGACCTTGACCACCAGCCGCCGCGTACGGGTCAGGGTGCGGCGGGCACCCACTCGGCGCTCCTGAGCCGTGCCGCCAGGTCGCGAACCAGGGCCTCGAGGCCAAGCCCCGTCACGGACGAGATGGCGTGAAACACGATGCCGCGCTCCTTGCAGAACCGCTCGAGGACCTGTCGGCGGTCCTCGGCCCCGGGGAGCTCGGCCTTGCTGCCGGCGACCACCTGCGGCCGCGTCGCCAGCGCCTCGGAGTAGGCGCGAAGCTCGTGCTGGATGGCGTGGTAATCGTCGACGGGATCCCGCCCGTTGGAGGGGTCGAGGTCGATCAGGTGGATCAGGAGCCGCGTGCGCTCCGTGTGCCGGAGGAAGCGGATCCCGAGCCCCTTGCCCTCCGCGGCCCCGGGGATGAGTCCGGGGAGGTCGGCAATCACGAAGGCCGCGCCCTCGCCCACGCGGACGATGCCGAGGTTGGGCTGGAGCGTCGTGAAGGGATAGTCGGCGATCTTCGGTGTGGCGGCAGACAGCCGGGACACGAGCGTGGACTTGCCGGCGTTCGGGAATCCGATCACTCCCACATCGGCCAGCAGCTTGAGCTCCATGTGGATCCAGCGCTCGTCGCCGGCGCGTCCGAGATCGGCCCGGCGTGGCGCCCGGTTGGTCGAGGTGACGAAGCGGGCGTTCCCGCGGCCGCCGCGCGCCCCGCGCGCAACGATCAGATGCTGCCTCGGCGCGGTCAGGTCGCCGAGCCGCTCGCCGGTGTCCCGGTCGGATACGACGGTGCCGAGCGGAACGCGCAGCACGATGTCCTCTCCGCTCTTCCCGTGGCGGTTCGCGCCCTTGCCGTGCAGGCCGCGCTGGGCGTAGTAGTGGCGCTGGTAGTGAAAGTCCAGGAGAGTGGTGATGGAGGGGTCGGCGTCGAGGACCACGCTGCCCCCGTCGCCCCCGTCGCCGCCGTCAGGGCCGCCCCGGGGAACGAACTTCTCGCGGCGGAAGCTCACACACCCGGCGCCTCCGTCGCCGCCCTTGACGAATACGTCGACTTCGTCAACGAACATGGCGTGCCCCGGAGGCCCCGGGGTGGATCAGGCGGGCTGCTGGGCAATGCTGACGAACTTGTCGTCGCGCCTGCGCCCGAAGCGAACGTAGCCGTCGGTCTTCGCGAACAGGGTGTGATCCACGCCGAGGCCGACGTTCTCGCCCGGCTTGAAGCGCGTGCCACGCTGCCGGACCAGAATGCTGCCGGCCGTCACGAACTGACCGCCGAAGCGTTTCACCCCCAGCATCTGGGGGTTCGAGTCGCGACCGTTCCTCGAGCTGCCGACACCCTTCTTGTGCGC
>JACOVB010000035.1 GCA_016177555.1 Candidatus Rokuibacteriota bacterium | reverse complement strand
GCGCCGGCGCCATAGCAGGCAAGCAGCAGCGGGAAGAGATAGCCGGCGTAGCCGAAGGCCTGGAAGCTCGTCCAGCCGAGCCACAGCCCCACCGGCCCCACTGGGCTCGACTGATCGAGCGCGTGCCGCGTGGGATCGAAGGCGTAGAGCGCCACGAGGGAGAACCCCGCCAGCGCCAGCGCGAGGATGCCCTTGACCTCGCGCACCCAGCGGCCATGCTCCCGCGCAGCCTTGCGGGCGGCGCGGCGCCGGAGCGCGTCGGGGGCCGGGGCCGACCGCTCGGTGGTCTCCTCGACGCTCGGATCCACGATCCTCCCGGCCATCAGACCTCCAGGATCACGGGCAGCACGACGGGCTTTCGCTGGAAGCGCTGGTTGATGAACCGGCGCACGGCGCTCCGGACGATGGCGCCGAAGAGCTCCTTGCCGAGCACCTCCGGCTCTTCGCGGGCCGCCAGGGCCCCGCGGATGGCCTCCTTGACCTCGTCCATGAGGTCGTCGGCCTCCTTCACGTAGACGAACCCGCGGGAGACGATCTCGGGTCCCGCGACGATGGCGCCCGTCTGCCTGTCGATGGTGAGCGCCACCACGACCATGCCGGACTCGGCCAGGATCTCACGGTCGCGCAGAACCACCGCCCCGATGTCCCCGACACCCTTGCCGTCCACGAACACGCGGCCGGCGGGATAGCCGCCGAGCACGCGCGCGCCTGACCTGGACAGCTCGAGCCCGAGCCCGTCTTCCAGGAGAAAGATGCCGGAAGCGGGGATGCCCGTGCCTTCCGCCAGCCGCGCGTGCTGGAGCAGGTGCCGGTACTCGCCGTGCACCGGCACGAAGTAGCGCGGCCTGGTCAGACGCAGCATCTCCTTGAGGTCCTCCTGGCTCGCGTGCCCGGACACGTGGACGAAGGCCACGTCCTCCCACAGCACCTCGGCGCCGCGCCGGAGGAGCGCGTTGATGAGGCGGCCGAGCACCCGCTCGTTGCCGGGGATGATGCTGGAGGAGAAGATCACCAGGTCGCCCGCGCCGACCTCGACGTACTTGTGCTCGCCCGCGGCCATGAGGGACAGCGCCGAGTTGGGCTCGCCCTGGCTCCCCGTGGACAGGATCACCTGCCGCTCGGGGGGAAGCGCCGCCAGCTCGTCCAGCGGGACCAGCAGCGCCTCGGGCACCTTGAGGTAGCCCAGCTCGGAGGCCACGGCCACGTTCGCCACCATGCTCTTGCCCACCAGCGCGACCTTGCGGGAACCCGCCGCTGCCAGATCCAGCAGCTGCTGGATGCGGTGGATATGCGAGGCGAAGGTGGCGACGATGATCCGCCCGGGCGCCTCGGCGAAGCGCGGGCCGAGCGCCGTGCCCACCGCCGTCTCCGAGCCCGTGTGCCCCGGGCGCCCCACGTTGGTCGAGTCGGAGCAGAGCGCGAGCACCCCCCGCTCGCCCAGGGCCGCGAAGGCTCCGTAGTCCGGCTGCTGGGCATCCACCGGGGTGGGGTCGAGCTTGAAGTCGCCCGTGTGGACCACCGTGCCCACCGGCGTCTCGATGCGAAGCCCGATCCCGTCGGCGATGGAGTGCGTCACGCGGATCGGGACCAGCGTGATGGAGCCCGCGTGGATCTCGCTGCCGGGCCCGTAGGGGCGCAGGTCCGCGCGCTCGGCGAGACCGTGCTCCGCCAGCCGGTGACGGGCGATGGCCAGCGTCAGCGGCGTGCCGTACACGGGGACGTCGAACTCGCGCAGGAGGTGGGACAGCGCGCCGATGTGATCCTCGTGGCCGTGGGTCAGCACCACCGCGCGGAAGGCCGCCCGCCGCTCCCGGAGGTAGGAGAAATCGGGGATCACGTGGTCGATCCCCGGCATCTCGTCGTCCGGGAACATGAGCCCGCAATCCACCGCGACGATGTCGTCCCCCGACTCCACCAGCATCATGTTGAGCCCGATCTCCCCCAGCCCGCCCAGGGGGATCAGGCGGACGCAGGGCTCCACGGGGGCATCGATGGGAACAGGCTCGGGTCGGTACGTCGTGCTCACGGCGGCTCAGCTATCGTATCACCCGGGCTCACAGGGCCCAAGAAACGGTACTGGGGCAATTCGCGTCGCCATACTTCGTTACCCGGTCGCCCGCGACGCTCAACGTTCGCTAAGGTCGGGGCGCTGGCTTCAAGGAGAACACTCTTCAAGGAGGGCACGCATGAGCGACGACGGCAACGGTCGACGAATCCAGACCCACTCGGTTCGAGTGTGGGACCTGCCCACCCGCCTGTTCCACTGGTTGCTGGCCGGCCTGGTGCTGGCAACGGCGCTGATCGGCTGGGTCGGGCCGAAGTGGATGCTCGGCATGCATGCCGTCCTGTGC
>JACOVB010000452.1 GCA_016177555.1 Candidatus Rokuibacteriota bacterium | reverse complement strand
ATGCAGGAGAGCGGGCCCACCGAGGAGGAGCGCCAGCTGGCGGTGACCAAGGCCGAGTCCGAGCACGCCTTCACCATCGAGACCTCCGAGGGACTCGCCAACGCCTACGGCATCGCCGAGACCACCTGGGCCCTCGAGGAGGAGCTCCGCTACGTGGAGCGGCTCCGGCAGGTCACGCGGGAGCAGATCCGGGACGCGGCCCGCCGCGTCCTCTCTCGCACCGACTTCGCGCGGCTCGCCTTCGTGCCGAAAAAGGCGGCGCCGTGATGACGGCACGGCGTCCCCACGCGCGCCGCCGTCTCGCCGTCGGCCTCGTCGGCGTCGTGGCGCTGCTGGGGGCGGCCGAGGCCTGGGCGCAGGTCCCGTCACCGGCGGTGTCGCGCATCCGCCTCGCGAACGGGATGACCGTGCTCGTGCGCGAGAACCCGACGGCCCCCGTGGTCGCCATCTCTCTCGGGGTGCACATGGGCACCCGCTGGGAGACCCGGGCGAACGCCGGGATCTCCAATCTCCTCCAGCTCATGGTGGTGCGGGGCACGGCGAGGCTCAACGGCAGCCAGATCGTGGAGGCCGCCGACCGCATGGGCGGCAGCATCGACGCCTACGGCGACGTGGACTTCTCCGAGATCGCGGCCACGGCGCTCTCCCGCCACTGGGTGGAGATGCTCGAGCTGGTGGCCGACGTGGCGCTCCGCCCCTCCCTCCCCGCGGGCACCGTCCAGGCCGTGCGCGACTTCCTCCTGCGCCAGATTCGGAACCGCGGCGACAAACCGTACGACGTCGCCCTCGACACGCTCGGCGCCCACCTGTTCGGCGAGAACGGCTACGCCTGGAACCCGCTGGGGCTCAAGGAGAGCGTCGAGCGGCTCGACCGCGAGGCCCTCCTGGCCCAGTACCGCCGCCACTACGTGCCGGGGCAGATGGTGCTGGCCGTGAGCGGGCGGGTGAAGGCGGCGGAGGTGGGAGCCCAGGCTGGGCGGCTCTTCGGCGCCGTGCCGGCCGGCCCCGCGCCGCCGCTGGCCCCGGCGCCGCTCCCCCCGCCGTCAAGCGCCCGCGACGTGATCGAGGTGCCGGGCGCGCAGGCACAGATCCTGGCGGGAGGCCCGGCACCGGCGCTCACCGATCCCGACTACCCGGCCGTGAAGGTGCTGAGTGCCGTGCTGGGCGGCGGCATGGCGGGCCGCTTCTTCTCCGAGCTCCGGGACAAGCAGGGCCTCGCCTACACCACGGCCGTGCAGTACCCCACGCGGGTCGATCGGGGCCACATCCTCGCGCAGATCGGCACGGCACCCGAGAACCTGGAGAAGTCCGAGGCTGCCCTCCGGCACGAGCTCACACGGATCCAGCAGGAGCCGGTGTCGGCCGAGGAGCTGAGGGTCGCCAAGGCGTACCTGCTCGGCAACCTCGCCATGGACCGGCGGACGAACGCACGGCAGGCCTGGTACCTGGCCTCGTTCGAGGCTGCCGGTGTCGGCTACGAGTTCCTCGACCGCCACGTGGCGCAGGTGCGCCAGGTCACGGCCGAGGACGTCCAGCGCGTGGCCCGGCGCTACCTTCAGACGCTGCGGACGGTGATCGCCAGACCGCCCGCCCGCTGACCCGCGCCACCTGCTACAGCGCCTCCAACCAGCTCAGCCAAGAACGGGCGGGCACCCGCAGAGTGCCGGGCCAAATGGCGAGCCAGACGAGGCCCGAGGGAGGCGCGGGCGCGAGGCGTACGTGGGTTACGTTGAGCGCCCGCGCCGACCGAGAACATGGCAAGGGGAGCCGCAGCCGGAGGCGAGGCGACCGGGCCTGAGAATCCGGCGAGCGTGAGCGAGCCGTGGCGAAGCCAAGTGGCCCGGCACTACAGCCGCGGCCGCACCGGCAGGGTCACCACGACCTCGTTCTGCACCCCGGTCACGCCGGGGATCTGCGCCAGCACGTCTTCCACAGTCTTCCGCTGCTGCTCCCGGTCGACGCCGCCGCTCACCGCCACCCAGCCGTCCCTGACCGTGATGCCAAGGCTGAGGCGCCTCGTGTCCGGGTTCACGAGCAGCGCGGCGCGTGCGCGGGCGGCCAGGCTCAGGTCCTGGATCTCGGCCCGCGACTCGGGCGTCGGCTGGAAGCGCTCGCTCTTGAGCGCGGCCTGGAGGAGCCCGCACGCATGCTCCACGTCCACCCGCTCGGTGTTGAGCGCGATGTCATAGAGGAGCGGGTCCTCCCAGTCCACGTGGTAGAGGAACTTGAGCCGGGCCGCGCGCTCGCGATCGCTGTGGCGGACGAAGTGCTCGGCGGCCTCGGGGGTGAGCCCCTGCTGGGCCTCGACGCGTTTCGCGCGCACCAGCTCGGGCGCCGTCACCCGGACCTTCAGCGCGTGCCGTACCGTCCGGAGCACGAGGGACGCGCCGCGGCCGGACAGGACCACATGGCCGCGCGCCGCCATCTCCAGGATGATGGCCTCGATGAACGTCTGGTAGCGCCGCTGGCTGTCGCTGAAGCGCTCCCATAGGTGCGGCTTCTCCTCCGTGAAGTGCTCGAGGACCATCACCCCCTCGCCGAACCGATTCGCGGCCTCGAGGATGACTTCCCTGTCCGCGCAGGGCCAGGACAGGGTCTGGGAGAGCTTGCGACCGATCTCCTCCCCCAGGCTGCCGAGCGTCTGGGAAATGGCCACGATGCTCATGGGGCACCCCCCGCCGGCCTCTCGGCCGGCATCACTGCAGGCTCCGGAAGCTCTCTTGGGGCGACGTCTTGCGGGCATCGTCCTCCGCGCCCGCCGGGGGTGCAAGAGGGTCGTGACCGCTGCGCGTCACTCGGGCCCGACCACATCCCGGAAGGCGCGCAGGATCCGGTCCGGACGCACCTCACTCCCCTCGGGGAGGCCGTGGCCGGGGCCGTCCACCCATGCCGCGCGCAACCCGATTCGCTGCGGGGCCGCCACGTCCCACTCGAGGTTGTCGCCCACCATCCACGCCTCGCTGGGCGCCACTCCGAGACCGGAGATCGCGTGGCGGTAGACGGCCTCCTCGGGCTTCCCCGCGCCGAACTCCCCCTCGATCACGATGACGCGGAAAAAGCGCGCCAGGTCGAACCGCTCGATCTTGTCCCGCTGCTGGCCCGCATCCCCATTGGTGACCAGCGCGAGCGGGACACCGAGGCCCTGGAGCTCCCGGAGCGCCTCGAGCGCCCCCGGCAGGAGGCGGAGCGCCGCGCGCCGCCGGGCGGCGAAATCCTCGGCGATGAAGGCGGCGAGCGGGGCGGACGGCAGCCCGAGGCTCTCGAGGGCGTGCGCCGCGATCTTCCGCCAGGCGCCGAGCATGTTCACCCGCTCTCGCCGGTGGCGCTCCGGGTCGTCCCAGAACCAGCGCCGCGTGGACACCACGGCCGACACGAGACGCCCGGGATCGAGCCCCGCGGATCCGGCAACGGCGGCGCAGGCTTCTTCCCACGAGGTCGCCGCGCCCCCCGAGTAGTCGAGGATCGTGTCATCGAGATCCGCCAGCAGCGCCTTCATGCCGGCTCGCTCCTCTCGGCCGGCGCGTCCTCCGCCGCGGGGGCCGCGGCCGCAGCGAACGGCGGCAGCTCAGGACGGCAAACCGCCCGGAAGTTGCACCAGCGGCAGAGGCGCAGGTCCTCGGTCTTCTCGAAGTTCGCCTCCTCGGCCAGGTTCCGATCGGCATCCTCGAGGTACGCCCTCATGGCCCGCACCGACAGCCGGATGTGCTCCCGCACGCGCTCGAGGATTGACTCGTCGCAGGGATGGGCGGTGAGCCGTCCCTCGCGCAGGTTGACCTCCAGGAGGTCCACCCGGTCAGGCGCCGCGGCGAGGACCTCGAGGGCGTACAGCGCATACCCGCCGAGCTGGAGCGCCACGTTGTTGCCGCTGCCGCCCGTCTTCCAGTCCACGAGCTGGAGCCGGCCCGCCTCGCTCCAGTAGCCGAAGTCAGGCGCGGCGTAGACCAGGGTGCCCTCGAAGGCGAAGGAGCCGATATCCTCGATGAGGATCCAGCGGTCGGTGGGGATGCGCTTGATGTCGGCGAGCAACGGCAGCCGGTGGAAGTTACGGAGGCAGCGGACCACGTGGTCGCGGAGGGCCTGCCACTCGCTGTCCTTGATCGGCACCGCGTACTCGTGCTCGAAGAGCCCCGTGCGCTTCGGGGTCTGCCGGTACACGCCGTCGCGCGAGCCCTTCCAGTCCTCACGCATCTGGCGCACGGTGTCCTCGATCAGCGAGGCCTCCGAGAGCGCATACCCGTCGCGCATCGCGAGGAGCACCCGCTCGACGGCCTCGTGGACGAGCCGGCCGGCCCACATCTGGCGCGTGCCGAGCTGCTTGAGGACGTAGAGGGTGCGCGTCGCCGGATCTGCGGCCTGGCCCCACCCGCCCCAGGCGCCGTAGTAGTGGAAGTAGTAGCGGCGCCGGCACTCCTGGAAGACATTGTCCCGGCTGCGGGACCAGGAAAACTGGTTGACGAGATCGGCCACGAGCCCAGCATAGCAGGAGCGGCACCCGGCCGGACGCACTCTCACTCCTGACGCGGCGCGCTGTCCACGGACGACCCCCGGGGCCTTGCGACGGGGTCGCCCGCGTGCTAGTCTCGCGGCGTTTTCGGCCCCGACAACCGCATGGGTGCATTGGCACCAGGGGGGATGCGATGCCGTTCGTGAATATCCGGATCTACGCAGGCCACGGCAAGGAGCGGAAGGACGAGATCGCGAGACGGGTCACGGAGGCCATCTCCGACGTGACCAAGGTGCCCCGCGAGGCCATCTGGGTGGTGATCGAGGACATCGACCCTCCCGACTGGTACGTGGCCGGGAAGCCCGGGGAGCGGACGAAGGAGTGAGCGTCGAGGTCCGCGACCCCCGGTTCGCCTCGGTCGTGGGCCCGGACGTCGCCTTCGAGCGCATCGCGACGGGATGCCTCTTCACCGAGGGCCCGCTCTGGCACCCGCGGGATCACTACCTCCTCTGGAGCGACATGCCGGGCGACCATCTGCGCCGCTGGTCGGCGAAGGACGGCGT
>JACOVB010000446.1 GCA_016177555.1 Candidatus Rokuibacteriota bacterium | reverse complement strand
GAGCAGGGCCTGCTCGGCTTCCCGCTGGGCGAGCCAGCCGCCCAGCGCCTTGATGCGGGCGTACTCCTGCAGCCGCTCGGCCAGCTCGCGGCGCAGCAGCTCGCCCTCCTCGTCCAGCGCGTCGTCCTGGGCGCCCTCGGTGTCCGGGACCAGCAGCTTGGACTTGAGATAGATCAGCGTGGCGGCCATCACCATGAAGGCGCCAGCCATCTCCAGATCCTGGAACCGCACCGACTCGAGGTGGGCGAGGTACTGATCCGTGATCGTCCGGACGGGGAGCCTGGCGAGGTCCACCTCGTGGGTCCGGCACAGGTGCAGGAGGAGGTCCAGCGGCCCTTCGAACGCCTCGACGCGGACGGTGAGCCCCGCAGGGGCCTCCACCGTTGCTGCCGTCATGGCTCGAGCCCCACGGCACTTCGCACCTCTTCCATTGTTTCCTGGGCGGTCTTGCGCGCCCGGCGGGATCCCTCGTGAAGGACTTCGAGGACCTCCTTCGGGCGATCGGCGAAGTGCTGGCGGCGCTCCCTGATGTCCCCCAGCGGCGGCAGGAGATGCGTGAGGAGCACGCCCTTGCAGTCGAGACAGCCGATCCCGGCCGTTCGACAGCCGGTGGCGCACCCCTCGCGCTCGGCCTCGGGGGTGAAGATGCGGTGCAGGTCGAAGACGGGGCACAGGTCCGGGTCGCCCGGGTCGCTCCGCCGCTTGCGAGCCGGATCGGTGATCATGGGCCGGATCTTGGCCGTGATGGCGTCGGGAGAGTCGGAGAGGTAGATCGCGTTGTCGTAGGACTTGGACATCTTCCGACCATCGGTCCCGGGCACCTTGGGGATCTCGGTCAGCTTCGCCTGGGGCTCGGGGAAAATGGGCTTCCACGTGCTGTTGAATCGCCGGGCGACCTCGCGAGTCAGCTCCACGTGGGGCACCTGATCGATGCCCACGGGCACCCACTGCGGCTTGTACATGAGGATGTCGGCAGACTGGAGCAGCGGGTAGCCCAGCAGTCCGTACGACGGGGATTCGAGCCCGAGCTGCTCCACCATCTCCTTGTAGCTGGGCACGCGCTCCAGCCAGCCCACCGGCGTCACCATGGAGAAGAGGAGGTGCAGCTCGGCGTGCTCGGGCACCAGCGACTGGATGAACAGCGTGGAGCGCTCTGGGTCGAGCCCCGCCCCGAGCCAGTCGGCGGCCATCTCGAGCGTATTGGCCGGAGCCTCGACGCTGTTGGCGGCGTCCGTCGTGAGCGCGTGCCAGTTGGCGACGAAGAAGAAGCAGTCGTAGTCGTCCTGCAGGCGCACCCAGTTGTCCAGCGCCCCGAGGTGGTTCCCGAGATGGACCTTGCCCGTGGGACGCATCCCCGACAGCACCCGCTGCTTCGATGACGGCATGACGGTCCTCAGCTCGTGTCGCTCCGACGGCGGGCCTCCCAGGCCTTGGCCATCCGCAAGAAGACGTAGTCGGCGTAAAGGACGGCGAGCACGAAGCCCCGCCAGCCGTCCAGGAACCCCAGGCGCATAATGTACATCGAGACGAAGCGTCCGAGGGGTCTGAAGATGAGGTCGGCGACTCGGGCCGGCCTGCTCCGCGCGAGCCAGTCCTGGGCCGCGAGGGTCGAGTACCGGTTCGAGCGCTCCGCGAAGTCCTCCAGGCTCCGGTACGAGTGGTGGAGGAGCGGCTCGCGCAGGCGCTCCACGGGGCCGCCGACCTGCACCGACTCGT
The DNA here is from genome assembly GCA_016177555.1 of Candidatus Rokuibacteriota bacterium. Next base: position 2,786 of record JACOVB010000446.1, on the reverse strand, counting down.
GCACCGCGTCCGCCACGAATCGGCCCGCTCCCCGCCGGAAGAGGCGCAGCTGGTAGTCCGGATAGAGCCCGCCGTGGCGCACCCAGGCCCCCCAGAAGATGTTCCGCCGCGGGAGGCGGTAGCCCATGGTGGGGCTGTCCTGCTCGAGCACCCGGAGGATCCGTTCGCGCAGCGCCGGCGTGACTCGCTCATCGGCGTCCAGCGAGAGCACCCAGTCGCCCGTGGCCTGATCCAGCGCGAAGTTCTTCTGGGCTGCGAAGCCGGGCCACGGGCGGGTCCAGATCCGCTCCGTGAACTCCCGCGCCAGCGGCACCGTCTTGTCGGTGGACTCGGCATCGACCACGAGGATCTCGTCGGCCCACTGGACGCTCTCGAGGCAAGGCCGGAGTCGCTCCTCCTCGTTCCACGCGATGATCGCGACCGACAGCCGCGCCCGCGTCACGAGCGATCCTGATCGAGGAGGCCCTGCGCCGCGGCGAGCGCCGTCGAGGGGGCGAGTCCGGCCATGGTGCCATCCGGGCTCTGCAATCCGCGGTTCCGCGGGCCGTAGGGCCCGTTCCGCTCCGCGCGCGTCGGGCCGAAGAGGCCCAGACAGGGCGTGCCCACGGCGGCGGCCAGGTGGAGCGGGCCGGTGTCTCCGGCGACCATGACGGAGCAGCGGCGGAGCAGCGCGGTGAGCTCATCGAGATCGGTGGGCGGGGCCAGGACGGCGCGGATCGAGAGGCCCGTCGCGATCTGCCGCGCCATGTGGACCTCGTCCGGGCCCCAGAGCAGGAGCAACCGGGCGCCTGCCTCGGCGCCCAGCCGCTCGGCCAGCTCCCGGAAATGCGCCACGGGCCAGCGCTTCTCCGAGCGTCCGGCCCCCGGGTTCAGCGCCACGAGGCGGTCGCGGGGCTTGAGGCCGTGCTCGGCGAGAAAGTCGTCCATGGCCCGCTCGGCGGCCGGCCGCACCGGAAGGTGGAACTCCGGGGCGCCCGCGAGGAGTCCGAGCGGCTCGAGGAGCGACAGGTACTGCTCCACCACGTGCACGGCCTGGGGCGGCGGTGTCACGTGGCGATTGGTGAAGAGCGCGTTCAGCCTCTCGCGGCAGTGGGACGCGCTGAAGCCGATCCGCAAGCCGGCACCCGTGTAGGCCGTGAGCAACCCGCTCTTGACGAGGCCCTGCAGATCGAGCGCCACGTCGAAGCGCGCCCCGCGCACGCGGGTGCGGAGGCGGCCGAGCTTCCCCAACACCTCGCGCGCGCCGCTCGGGCGCCAGATCAGCCGGCGCCAGAGCCGCGTGTTCACCGGGATGACGCGGTCGAGATCGGGGTGGTCCCGCAGGAGCGCGTACTCGCGCGCCTCGACGATCCACGTGAGCTCCGCGTCCGGGCGGGCGCGGCGAAGCGCGCGGGCCACGGGCAGGGCGTGGATGACATCGCCGAGCGCCGAGAGCTTGATGATCGCGATCTTGAAGGGAGCCGGTGTCATCGGGAGAATCTCTGGAGGATGGTGGCGATGAGATCGCGCGTCGAGTGGCTCTTGGGGTCTCCGGCGATGGCGACGCGCCCACCCACCCGGAGCACGCTCTGGCGCTCGGGCACCGTGTCCTCCGTGTAATCCGTCCCCTTGGCCTGCACGTCGGGGCGGAGCCGCCCCACCAGCGCGTCCACGGTGTCCTCGTCGAAGCTGACCACCGCGTCCACGGGCGCGAGGGCGGCCAGGATCTCCGCTCGCTCCGCCTCGCCCATGACCGGACGCCCCTGTCCCTTCAGCCGGCGCACGGAGGCGTCGGAGTTGAGCGCCACGACGAGCACGTCGCCCAGAGCCCTGGCCGCCTGGAGATAGCGGACATGCCCCACGTGCAGGAGATCGAAGCAGCCATTGGCCAGGACGATGCGCTTGCCCTCGGCCCGCCAGGCCGCGACCAGGCGGACGGCGTCCTCCACGCTACAGCGGGTGGCCATCGGAAGCGAGGGCCTGGCTGAGCTCCCCGGGCGACACCGTTGCGGTGCCGCGCTTCATCACCACCACGCCGCCAGCCACGTTCGCGAGCCATGCCGCTTCACCAGGGCTGGCGCCGGCGGCGAGCGAGACCGTGAACGTGCTGATCACCGTGTCGCCGGCTCCCGTCACGTCGGCGATCTGGTCACTGCCGTGGATCGGCATGAAGGTCACCGGCCCCTCGCGCTCGAAGAGCGCCATGCCCCGGCTGCCGCGCGTCACCAGCAGGAACCCGGCGTCGAGCCGCTCGAGCACGGCGCGCCCGGCTTTCTCGATGGCGCGGTCATCGGGCAGTTCGCCCCCCGTGAGTGCCTCCACCTCCGGCTCGTTGGGCGTGGCCGCCGTCATTCCCTTGAAGCGCAGGAGGTCGTAGCGGCTGTCCACCGCCACGACCGCCCGTCGCGGGCGGGCGACCGCGAGCACCGCATCGAATACCCGGGGGGAGGCCGCGCCATAGCCGTAGTCCGAGACGACGAAGGCGTCGGCCCGCGCGCCGATCTCCCGGAGGCGCGCGATGAGTCGATCCTCCACGTCGACAGCGAGGCCGCAGGGCGGCTCGCGGTCCAGGCGCACCACCTGCTGGCGGGTGGACTCGTAGCCGCCAGCCATGATCCGCGTCTTCATCGGCGTCGGCCGCCCGGGGACGCGGAGGATCCCGTCGGTGGAGACGCCCGCGGCCTGGAAGAGCGCCGAGACCTCACCGCCCGGGCCGTCGGCCCCCAGCACCCCCACCGGAAGCGCGCGGGCGCCGAGCGCGTGGACATTGTGTGTCGCATTGGCGGCGCCGCCGAGGCGCACCTCTC
>JACOVB010000445.1 GCA_016177555.1 Candidatus Rokuibacteriota bacterium | reverse complement strand
TGAGCACCGAGGCCGAGAAGTCCGCCATCGAGACCATGGCGCGCGCAGTCCCAGGCGCGAAGGGGGTCGAGAGCCACCTCGTGGTCCAGGCCGAGATCCCGTACTGGTACGGCGCCGTCTGAGCACGGCCGGGGGTGCTGACGCTCGCGATCTCCGAGCATCTCCGGACGGTCGCGTGGGTCGTCGAGCGACTCCTGCCGACTCGGGTCTCCTTCGACGAGGGGCCGCCGGCGCGGGTGACGGTCATCCCCGACGCCGGCGGCCCGGGCGTGCCTACGACGCTCGACAGGAGGGCGTCTTGAGGCGCAGCCGCTCGAGACGCCCAGGGGTCAGCTTGGTCACGAGCCTCCAGGACGCGTCGGAGTGGGCGTCCTTCTTCTTGATCAGGAGCCACTCCTGACCGGTACGGCCGCGCTCGAGACGGGCCAGCGCAAAGGTCCCGCGGAGCTTCCTGCCGTGGAGCGCGAAGACGAGCTTCCCCACCCTGAGCCCGGCCTCGGGCGTCCCGCCCTCGAGGAGCTCGTAGCTCCCGCGGTCCCACACCACCACGGGCCCGGCCCCGTACTGGCCGGCGGGAATGATGCCCTCGAATCGGCCGTATTCGAGTGGGTGGTCGGGCACCCGCACCGCGAGGCGCCGATCGGCGGGATTCATGGACGGCCCCTTGGGGATCGCCCACGAGGCGAGCGCGCCGCCGATCTCCAGGCGGAAGTCGTAGTGGAGGCGGCGCGCCTTGTGCTCGTGGACCACGAAGCGGCTCACTTGCCCCGAAGCTCCTTGAGCCGCGCGATGTTCGCCTGGAGCGCCGCCTCGACGGCCGCGTTGACGCTGCCCTCGGGGAAGAGCCCGTCCGGCTGGCGCAGCCCGGCTTCCCGCCCGGTGAGAAGCGCGAGCCCCTCGTCCACCGTTCCCACGGTGTGGATGTGGAACCGCCCGGTGCGAACCGCCTCCACCACGTCCTCGCGCAGCATGAGGTGGCGGGCATTGGACTCCGGGATCAGCACGCCCTGCCGGCCCGTGAGCCCGCGCGAGCGGCAGGTGTCGAAGAACCCCTCGATCTTCTCGTTGATCCCCCCCACCGCCTGGATCTCGCCCTGCTGGTTCATCGAGCCGGTGACGGCGAGCGCCTGGGAGAGCGGGATGCCCGTGAGGCTCGAGAGCAGCGCGTAGCCCTCCGCCGAGGAGGCGCTGTCACCCTCCACCTCCTCGTATTGCTGCTCGAAGGTGATGGACGCCGACAGCGCCAGCGGGCGCTCCCGCGCGTAGCGCCCCGCGAGGAAACCGGTGAGGATCATGATCCCCTTGGAGTGGATGGGCCCGCCGAGCTTGACCTCCCGCTCGATGTCCACCACCCCGGGCTCGCCGGCGTACGTCCGCGCGGTGATCCGGGATGGGCGGCCGAAGGCGTGATCCCCGACGGCCAGCACCGAGATACCGTTGAGCTGCCCCACCGCCTCGCCATCAGTGGCGATCAGGAGCGTCCCCTCGAGGATCAGCCGGCCGATCCGCTCCTCCAGGAGGCTCGCCCGGTAGGTCCTCTGGCAGATGGCGTGGCTCACATCCTCGGCGCCCACCAGGGCGCGCTGGCGCTCGCCCGCCCAGAAGGCCGATTCGCGGACCAGGTCCAGCAGGTCGCCCATCCGGGACGTGAGCCGCCCCCGATCCGAGGCCAGCCGCGAGGCGTGCTCGAGGAACTTGCCGACCCCCTCGCGGGAGAAGGCGGGGAGTCCCTCCTCGCGGCAGGCGGACCCGATGAAGCGGGCGTAGAGCGCCTCGTACTCGGGGGTGCGAGGCAGCGAGTCATCGAAGTCCACCTTCACCTTGAACAGCTCGCCGAAGTCCTCGTCCAGCGCGTAGAGGAGATAGTAGAGAAGGGGGCTGCCGAGGAGGACGACCTTGACCGACAGCGGGATGGGCTCCGGCGCCAGGGTCCCCGCGCTGAAGGCCGTCAGCTCCTGCAGCGGCTCCTCGATGCGCACGGCCCGGCTCTTGAGCGCCTTCTTCAGCGCCTCCCAGGCGAACAGGTTGCGGAGGACATCCATGGCCTCGAGGATCAGGTACCCCCCGTTGGCCCGATGCAGCGCGCCGGCCTTGATGAGCGTGAAGTCGGTGACGAGAGTGCCGAGGTGGACGCGGTGCTCGATGCGCCCCAGGAGGTTCCGGTGGGTCGGGTTCTCCTCGAGCACCACCGGTGCTCCTTGTGCCCCGGCGCTATCCACGAGGACGTTGACGCGGTACCGGTCGAGGAATGCGCCCGGCGCGGGAAGAAACGGCAGCGCGGGCTTCTCGTCGAGTCCCCTGAATTCCTCGGCATGGGCGATGAGATCGCCCTCGACCTCCCCGAGATACCGCTCCACGGCGGGGAGTCCGCTGAAGCGGTCGCGCTGCTCCTGGATCATCTGCCGGATGGTGGCCGCGGCGACGTCCTCCACGAGCTTCTCGTGGGCCAGCCGCGCCTCCCGCTCCAGCTCCCGCAGCCGGCGGAGCGCGGCCTCGAGCTGCTCCTGGAGCTGAGCACCGCGCGCCTCGAGCTCCTTCTGCGTCTGTTCCGGGAGCGCCGCGAACTCCTCGGGGCTCAGCGGCTCGCCACGCGGCGCCGGAGCCAGCACGGGCCCCCGCGGCGTGCGCACGAGGGCGAATCCGGCCGCGCGCACCACGGCATCGAAGCGCTCCATCTCGGCCTTCTGACGGCGGCCGAACTCCTCCAGGGTCTGCGACTTCTGTCGCTCGAACTCCTCGCCCTCGAAGGCCCGCGGCAGCCGCGACCGGCACTCCTCGGCGAGCCGGTCCATCTCCTCCCTGAGCTCGCGCCCCCGGCCCGAGGGCAGCTCGAGGGCCACGGGCCGGTAGGGATCGGCGAGGTTGTAGACGTAGCAGAAGTCGGAGGGCGTGGGCTCCGCCGCGGCGGTCCTGGTGAGCACCCGGCGCATGGTGGACGCCTTGCCGGTGCGCGCCGGGCCGAGGACGAAGAGGTTATACCCGGCGCGCTTCATCCCGATTCCGAAGGCGGTGGCGCTGACCGCCCGCTCCTGGCCGATCATGCCGTCGAGCGGCGGCAACTCCGCCGTGGACGCGAACGGCAGCGAGGCCGGATCGCAGACCGCGCGCAGCTCCTCCGCTGTCAGTCGGCGGGCCACCTCGAGCCTACCGCTCGTCGGGCTTGCTGACGGTGACCTTGAGCGCCGTCAGGCGCTGGCCCTCGTGCAGGCAGCTCACGGTGACGAAGTCGCCCGCCTTCACGTGCCCCGGGTCCAGCCGCCGCTCCGCGAATGCCCCCGGGAACCCGGCGGCCCCGTCCGGGACGCGCTCGGCGACGGTGAACTCGGTGGCCGAGCCCGTCGCGATGGCCAGGCGCGTGATCCTGGTCTCTCCGCGCTCGACGCGCCACGGGCCGACCTCGCCCAGCACGAGCGTTCCGGCGTTGCGGTCGACGGCCAGCACCGTCCCCGAGTGCTTCGTGATCTCCTCCGCTCCGGCCGACGGCGCGACGACAGCGAGCCCCGCCGCCACGAGCAATACCATCCGGCTCAGATGCTTCATGGCTCCTCTCCTCCCTATGTCTCGGCGGTCAGCAGACGGGATAGTCCCCGCGGGCGAGCTCGGCGCGGAAGGCCGCCATCCGCCCCAGCTCGGCTCCCACGACCTCGCGAATGTCGCCCTCCACGTCGGCGAGCGCCATCCCCGGAGGGAGGATCGCCTGCACGCTGGTCCAGGGCCGGTCCACCGGCTCGCCGATCCGCACCGCGAGGTAGACGTAGACCTCCAGCAGCTCGGGGCAGCGCGCGTGGATGAGCCGCGCGAGCCGATGGCTCAGCACGCTGTAGACCTTGCCCGCGTGGGCGACCGGGTTCTTGCCCGCCGCCGCCTCGCCGCCGGTGGGCCGAGAGAACGCGATCAGTCCGTTGGCCCGGTTGCCGCGCCCCACCTGTCCGGAGTCGGCGTCCTCGGCCGAGGTACCCGTGCAGGTGAGGTACACCCCATCGGCTCCGCGCCCCCGGCGATCGAGACGGTTGAGGCTCCACTCGACGGGCAGCGGCGCGTCGCCGAAGCGATGGGTGAGGGCCGCCAGGATCTCCTCCTTCCGGACGAAGTAGGCGTGCTCGGAAGCGGTGGAGGTCGCCAGCAGCGGCATGGCCACCGTCACGGCGATGCTATCGTCCTCCCGGATGGCGAAGACCTTCACGTCCTGTCCCGTGTCGGGGAACAACGTCTTGAACACCGCCTCGTTGAGGAAATCCTCGACGTCCAGGACCAGTCGCTCCGTGAGCGACAGCGGCGCGTAGCCGCAGGCGCCGCAGGTGTCGTTGGAGCCGATCTCGGTCTCCGGCCCGGCGAAGATCCCCCTGAGCTCGGCCGAGCCCGGCAGGAGCAAACTGTGCGCGCGAAGCCCCTTGCCCGGCTCCACGTGAGGCAGGTGGGCGGCGACCCACTCGTCCACGGCAGCCCGCAGCGTCTCCTCGACGGGAAGCGGTGCCCCCCTCGCCTCGAAAGTCGCCCGGTCGCCGACCAGGAACCGCATGGGCTTCGTCTGCTTCCCCCAGCCGAAGCCCTTGGCGCATTGGCCGGCGGCCAGCAGCGCCTTGTCGATGTTGTAGTGGGGGATCGTGCCTGTCCGGTCGAGGTACATGCGGTTGAGCGCGAGCGAGATCGCCTCGACGAGGCAGTCGCAGATCGTATCGGGATGCCCGATCCCCTTCCGCTCGACCAGCTCGACCCGCCGGCGCGCGACGGGAGCATCCTGGAGCGTCTCGAGCACGATAGCCATGGGGCTCCTCCCGCTCAGGGCGCGTGCTGCGCCTGGCCCCTCACCGCCGCGCCATCCGCCAGATCACGAGCGCGACGAGAAGGACCACGGCCGCCACGATCGCCCACTGATCCCGGATCGCCTCCGCCATCTCCGCCTCCATGCCCGACCCGAGCGGCGTGTCCGGCCAGCCTCCGTCAGAGGGGGTAGCGCAGGAGCGCCGCCAGGCCGCCGGTCCGACCGAGCACCTCGTGCCCGTCGACCGTGTCTACGCTCCCGCCGGCGGCGAGCACGCGCTCCGCCGCCGCGGCGCCGAGTTCCACGGCAGACGTGGGCGCCCCGCACCGGGGGCAACCCAGCGGCGGGCCTTGATCGAGCGTTCCGCATCCGCCGCAGGCGCGCCCCTCCTCCCGGAAGCCCTTCAGCATGTACAGGCGCCGCACCGCCCCGCGGCTCACCGCGTCCAGCGTCCCCGGCAGGCCCAGCACGGCGCGGCCGCCCTTGGCGGCTTCCGTCAGGGCCGAGTCCACCGCTGCGCTCACCTCGGCCTTCTCGAGATGCCCGAGCAGCTCGGCGGCGCGACCCAGGATCACGCTCGCCGCCTCCCGCCGGACGGCCGAGACCGTCCCCACGACTCGCTCCAGGATGCGCGGCGGCAGGTGCTGGCGGAGCGCGGTGATGTTCCGCGGCTCGCCGGCCAGGACGACGCGCTCGACACCATGGCCATCGGCGAGCCCGATCAGGCTCTGGGCCGCCGCCTCGAAGTGGCGTCCCCGGTGGTCCTGGATGTGACGCTGGTAGCGGGACTGGGCGAGCTGCGCCCAGCCGCCGCGCTTGTGGTGTCCCGGAACCTCGCTCTCCAGTGCGATCTCCTGGCCCGCGCCCTCGGGGCCCAGCGGCACCAGCCGCGCGCTCTCGCCGTCCACGAAGACGACGAGGGAGGGCGGCGCCTCCTCCAGCGCTGCCGTGAGCGGGACGAGGGACGGCCCCTCGGCCACCAGGAAGGCGTTCACAAAGGGAATCCGCACCGGCAGGACTTCACGCAACCCCGCGCTCTCGCACGCGAAGAGCGCCACACCGCGGGCCGCCTCGAACAGCTCCTGGCTCACGAGGGCCTCTCCCTGCGCCTCGATCCACTCGAGGTCGGACTCGGCGCAGCGCGCTCCTGATCCCTGGCGCGCCTTCCTGATCTCGTTCTTGAGGAAGACCCGCACGCGGTCGCGCTGGTGCTCATCCTCCCAGGAGGTGTTCAGGTACACGCTGACCACGGGCGTCGTCGTGCCCTTGATTCGAGCCAGCTCCGTGAGCCGCGCCTTGAGCTGCATGTCGGACTCCATGATCTCCCTGAAGAGGGCGGCGCCCATGACTCAGTCCTTCGACCGCCGGGAGTGGTACAGCATCACCGGAACGTCCGACTTCTTGAACACCT
>JACOVB010000488.1 GCA_016177555.1 Candidatus Rokuibacteriota bacterium | reverse complement strand
GGCGTGTACCTCGCCAAGCAGATCGATCTCTGGCGGAAAGCCACGGGGCGGCAAGCGGGCTTCCCGGTGCACGTCTGCTATCTGGCGAGCACCGAGTTCATCCAGAAACACCCCTCGTTCCCGAAGGACCTCAATGACGCCCAGCGGGATGCCGTGGACATCTGGTACAACAAGCCGGCGCGCGCCATGGAGATCGTGGGGGAGGTGACGCGGCTGCCGAAGGACGTCATCGCCGTCGCCTACCGGGAGACGGTGCGCATGCTCTCGGGGCTCCCCGAGGAGCAGATCGAGACGCTCGTCGTGCAGCTCAAGCTCAACAAGGAGTTCGGCTTCCTCAAGTCCGACATCTGGGACAACCCGGAGCGGATCCGCCGGGAGTTCTTCCACCGGGCCTGACGGGGTCCGGCGCGCGTGAGCGGTCAGACGAGGGACTGGGCGGGCCGCCTGCATCTGCCGACCGTCGGCGTGGCGGCCGCCGTTCTCGTCATCTGGTCGCTGCTGTCCTGGCGCTACGGCGCCTATGTCCTGCCGGCCCCGAGCGCTGTTGTCTCCGGCTTCGTCGAGATCGTCAAGAGCGGCGAGATCTGGACGCACACCGCCGCCTCGCTCGCCCGCATCCTGGTGGGCTTCGGCGGCGCCGTCCTCGTCGCGGTGTTCCTGGCGCTGGCGGCTTTCGTGTCCCGGCTGGCCCGCGGGGTGGTGCACGATCTTCTCGCCGTCCTCAACTCGACGTCGGTGTTCGTCTGGATCGTCATCTCGCTGATCTGGTTCGGTCTCAGCCACTGGGCGCCGATCTTCACGACCTTCATGATCACGCTCCCCGTGGTGGCCTCGAACCTGGTGGAGGGTGTGGCGAGCGTGGACCGGCGGCTTCTCGAGATGGGCGACGTCTACCGGCTCGACGGCCGGGAGAAGTTCACGGCCATCGTGATCCCCTCGCCGCTGCCCTACCTGGTGGCGGGGATGAAGGTGGGGTTCGGGCTGGCGCTCAAGGTGTCCGTGGTGGCGGAGATCTTCGGCGTGACCTCCGGCATCGGCTACATCATGAACTACAGCCGCGAGATCCTCGCCACCCACATGGTGTTCGTGTGGGCGCTGGTGATGATCCTCAACACGATGATCATGGAAGAGGTCCACAAACAGCAAGGAGACATCCGATGATCAAGCCCTACAGCGCCGTCGGCCTCATCCCCACCGTCCGCGGCATCCGCAAGCGGACGGACATCAAGATCAACCTGGAGCACCTCTCGCATCTCGTGAAGGCCGCCTCCTGGCTGTCGAGCCTGGACCTGCCGGTGCGCCTCATCGCGTTCCCCGAGGGGGCGCTCCAGGGCTTCAACGACGAGGTGCTGGACCTCGACCACGCGACCTTTGCGCGCGAGGGGGCCATCGACATCCCCGGCGAGGAGACGGAGTTCCTCGGCGCGATCGCGAAGGAGTACGGCGCCTTCGTGATCGCGCAGGCCAAGGCGCGCCACCCGGACCTCAAGGACCGCTTCTTCAACGTGGGGTTCATCATCAATCCGCGCGGCAAGGTGATCCTGCAGCACTACAAGGTCTCGCCGCTCTTCCCGGTGGAGCACTCCGTCTGCCCCCACGACGTCTACGACTGGTGGGTCGAGAAGTACGGGCGGAATCTCCAGGCCTTCTGGCCGGTGGTGGACACCGAGATCGGCCGGCTCGGCATCATGATGGCCAACGAGGGCTCCTACCCGGAGAACGCCCGCGCGCTGGCGCTGAACGGCGCCGAGGTCGTCTACCGCGCCTCCTACCCGCACCCGGCCACGGGCAACGAGATGTTCGAGATCCAGAGCCGGGCGCGGGCGCTGGACAACAACCTGTACATCGTGGCGCCCAACATGGGCACCTACTATCTCTTTCCGGAAGAGACGACCCCCATCGACACCTTCGGCGGGCGGTCCTTCATCATCAACTACAAGGGCCAGATCGTCGGCCGGCAGGACTACGGCGCGGGCTCGACCTACGTGGGCGGCGTGGTGGACATCGAGGCGCTCCGCGATCACCGGGCGCGCGCGCAGTGGGACAACTGGATGAAGGACCTCCGGACCGAGCTCTACCAGCTCCTCTACGAGAAGCCGATCTACCCGAAGAACCTCTACCTCAAGCGCGCGCCCATGAAGCACAAGGAATACCGCGAGAAGGTCATCAAGCGGCAGATCCGCCTGATGCACGACCGCGGCATCTGGGTCCGGCCCGCCCGCTGAACGCTGTCCGGCTCCAGCGTCGCAGCCCAGCGTGCCGTCGGCGCGCGCAGCCCGGGCGGCGCCCAGGGGAGAGCCGTGCGCCGTCTGGGTCTCCCCGGGTCAGGCATCCCTTTGACGCGCTCCCTTCCGCTGTGGCAGGATCGAGTGCGGCGGAGGAGGAGCGATGTCCGCACCATCGCGGGGCACGACCGCGCCAGCCGCACGAAAGGAGGTCTCGTCCGTAGCCTGAACACGTCGCTGCGACGGGGTCCCGAGCGGTGTTTCCCATGTCGAACAGGAGGTAGCGGTGATGAAATTCGGAATCTCCCCCTGCACCCAGAGTCCACCGGCCGGCGAGCACATGGACCGGCTCGTCGACCAGATCATCGAACAGGCGCAGCAGGCCGAGCGCTACGGCTTCGACTCCTTTCTCTTGACCGAGCACCACCAGCAGCCGGATGGCTACCTTCCCTCGCCCTTGACGATGGCTGCCGCGATCGCGGCCAAGACCAGCCGGATCAAGGTCGGCTCGTCGGTGCTGCTTCTTCCTCTCTATCACGCCGTCCGCGTCGCCGAGGACGCCGCCGTCGTCGACATCGTGTCCAAGGGCCGGCTGATCCTCGCCATGGGCGCCGGCTACGTCGGGGAGGACTACGCCGCCTTCGGCATTCCCAAGAGTCACCTGCCGACGCTGATGGAGGAGGGGGTCGAGATCATCCAGCGGGCCTGGACCGAGGACAACTGGTCGTTCTACGGCCAGCGCTATCGCCTCCAGAACATGACGATCACGCCCAAGCCCGTCCAGAGGCCGCGCCCGCCGATCTGGCTCGGTGGCTGGACGACTGCGGGCATCAAGCGGGCCGCCCGGATGGGCGATTTCTGGTATTGCGACCTGATCAACCGCGTCCAGACCCTCGCGGCCTGGGCGCAGGAGTACCACCGGGTCTGCCAGGCTCGGGGCAAGCCCGGGCACATCGCC
>JACOVB010000045.1 GCA_016177555.1 Candidatus Rokuibacteriota bacterium | reverse complement strand
GACCAAGGGCATCCGCACCACCTGGGGCTCGAAGATCTACGAGCACCACGTGCCGGCCGAGGATGCCCTCATCGTCGAGCGCCTCAAGGCAGCGGGCGCGATCGTGCTGGGCAAGACCAACACGCCGGAGTTCGGGGCCGGCGGCAACACCTTCAACGCGGTGTTCGGCGCGACGCGGAACCCGTGGAACCCGGCGCTCACCTGCGGCGGCTCCAGCGGCGGCGCCGCCGTGGCGCTGGCGACGGGCATGGGGCCCATTGCCCAGGGCTCGGATCTCGGCGGCTCCCTCCGGACGCCCGCAGCCTTCTGCGGCGTGGTCGGCTTCCGGACCACCCCGGGCCTGATCCCGAAGTACCCCGTGGAGGTGGCCTGGGACTCGCTGGCGGTCACCGGGCCCATGGCGCGGACCGTGGCCGACACCGCGCTCATGCTGTCCGCGGTGGCCGGCCCCGACGACCGGGCGCCGCTCTCCTACGACGTGGAGTTGCGCGCGTTCACGCGCGCCGTCAAGGCGCCGTCGGTCAAGGGATGGCGCGTGGCGTGGACACCCGACCTCGCCGGTCTCATCCCGGTGGACGCCGAGGTGGTTCGCGTGGCCGAGGGCGCGACACGCATCTTCCGGTCGCTCGGCGCAAAGGTCCAGGCCGCCTGCCCCGATTTCACCGAGCTCAACGATATTGTCCTCGGCACGCGCGGGCTCACCATGGTCGCGGCGCATGCCGACAAGCTGCCGGAATGGCGGGACCAGATGCAGAAGGGGCTCGTGTGGAACATCGAGCAGGGCCTCAGGCTCACGCCGCGCGACATCGCCCGCGCGGAGCAGGCGCGCACGACGCTCTGGCACCGGGTCCGGGCGTTCATGGAAACCCACGAGCTGCTCATCCTGCCCACGGTGGCCGTACAACCCTTCCCCGTCGAGCAGCCCTACCCCACCGAGATCAACGGCAAGCCGCTCGACAACTACACGCAGTGGTTCTTCTTGACCTACGGCATCACGGTCACGGGGCTCCCCGTCATCTCGGTGCCCTGCGGCTTCACGAAGTCCGGGCTCCCGGTGGGACTGCAGATCGTCGGGAGGCGCCGTCAGGAGGCGATGGTGCTCCGCGCCGCCGCCGCCTTCGAGGCTGCGGCGCCCTGGGCGGACACGATCCCGCCGGCGCTGCCCGCGCGCGCCTGACGTCTCCGATCCCGCTCCGCGACGCCGCGCATCCCGATGCGTGCCGGATGCTCGCCCGGCTGCTGCCCCGGGCTCTGTATCGTTTCTCCCACTCTTGAGCCGGAGGCGGCGGGCGCGGTACACGGGCTATAATGCCCGCAACGAGGAGGCCGCCATGCAGTCCGGGCTCAAGACCAGGCTCGACTACGACGACTACGCCGCCATCCCCGCCGATGGCCGGCGCTGGGAATTGCTCGACGGGGAATTCCACGTGAGCCCCGCCCCGAGCCCCCTTCACCAGCGGCTGGTCGGCGCGCTCTTCGTCGCGTTCCGAGAGCACTTCCGCCGCCCGGCAGAGGTGTTCGTCTCCCCCATCGACGTCATCCTCACCCGCCACGACGTGCTCCAGCCCGACCTCGTCGTGGTCGCCGACCCCGCCCAGGTCTCCGCCCGCGGCATCGAGGGGCCGCCGCTCCTCGTCGTCGAGGTGCTCTCCCCGACCACCGCCGCCTACGACCGCACCATGAAGGCCCGCCGCTTCGCCGCCCTCGGCGTCCCGCATCTCTGGCTCGTGGACCCCGACGCCCGCCGCATCGAGTGCCATCGCCGCGAGGGTGCCGATTACCGGCTCGTCGTGTCGGCCGACGCGCCAGCCACGCTCGCGCATCCCGACTTCCCCGCCCTCGCGATTCCGCTCGCGCCCCTCTGGGAGTAGATGAGCGTCTCGAAGTAGGGGCGGCGCCCGAACCCGTGGCGGCGCACCCGAGCCGCCGTCGCCTCCACTTCGTGGGCCAGCCGCTCGTACTCGGCAAGCCCGCGGATGAGTGCCAGGATCGCCGGCACGTCCCGCGCCGTCCCGCGGCGGATGCTGAGGGCAGGGGCGCGCCCGGCGGCACCCCGCCGTGTCGCGGCAGGGCGGCGCGCGCGGGTCGTCCCCGGCCTCACGCCCCCGCCACCGCCAGGAGCATCTCCGTGTAGGCGCGCGCCCCCGCGACGATGTTCTCCAGCGAGAGGCGCTCGTCGTTGCCGTGGATCCGCCGGATCTCCACCTCGTCCAGGACGAAGGGGCCGAAGCCGTCGCCGTGCAGCCCGCAGTTCCGGAACACCCAGTTATCGGTGAAGCCCACGAGGATCTCCGGTACCACGACGACGCCCGGCGCCCGCCCGCGGAGCGCATCGGCCAGGTGCTTGTAGAGCTCCGTATCCGGCGGCGAGAGGTTCGGCTGCTTGGGCGGCGAGGTGATCTCGACCTCGACCTGGTCGTCCGCCACGGCTCTGCGCACCCAGTCCTTGATCTCCTCGGGACCCTCCCCCGCCAGCATCCGGCAGTCGATCTCCGCCACCGCCTCGGGCGGGATGACGTTGCGCTTCTCGCTGCCCTTGAGCATGGTCACGGCGAACGTGGTGCGAACCATGGCCGCGTGGTGCGGACTGGCGAAGTTGTGGCGGTCGCTCAGCACGGCGGTCATCCTAGCAAATGCCGGCGGAGAAAAGCCATCGCCCGTCGCTCCGCCCAGGAGGCCTGTCCGGTCCGGCCTTCGAGGAACCCCGCATGCCCGCCCTCGGCGACGAAGGCGGCCTCGAGCCACGGGGAGGCGGCCAGCGCCGCGGTGGGAAGCGAGGCGGCGGGGATGAAGGGATCGTTCACCGCGTTGATCAGGAGACACGGGCGGCGGATCTGCGGCAGGTACGGTCCGCTGCTCGAGCGCGTCCAGTAGTCGCGCTCGTCGGCGAAGCCGCCGAGTGGCGCCGTGACGTGCCGGTCGTACTCGGCGAAGGTGCGGGCGCGCAGCGCCGCGGCCAGGTTGACGAGGCCGTCGTACATGTGGGCCTTGGCGCGGACCTTGGCCTTCATGGTGCGGAGGAACTGCGCCGTGTAGAGCAGGCGGCCGGGCTGCCGGTCGAGCACGCGAGCGCACGCCTCGAGATCGAACGGCGTGGAGACGGCCACAGCCGCCGCCACCGGTGCGGCCTCCCCCCGCTCGCCGAGCCACTTCAGCGCCACGTTGCCGCCGAGAGAAACGCCGACCAGGCCCAGCCGGAGCCCCGGCTCGGCGCCCACCAGGCGCGCGACCACCCACCCGAGATCGGAGGTCTCGCCGGAGTGGTAGAGGCGCGGCAGCCGGTTCAGCTCACCGCTGCAAGAGCGGAAGTTGATCACCGCGCCCCGCCAGCCCAGCGCCGCGATCTCGGCGAGGAGCCCCGAGGCGTAGTGAGAGAGCGACGATCCCTCGAGGCCGTGGAGGATGAGGACGAGCGGGCCGCTGCCCCCCACGAGCCAGTCGAGGTCGAGGAAGTCGCCGTCCGGCGTCTCCCACCGCTCCCGCCTCACCCGAGGGCGGCGCGGCCGGCGGAACAGCGGCCCCCAGAGCGTCTGGAGATGACGGCCGCGGTACCACCAGGGCGGCCGGTACTCCGCCGCGTCACCCACGTCCGCCGTGAGGGGGCCGGGCTAGTCCTGCCCCTGCAGGATCAGCTTCACGACCTCGGGCACGATCTCCCGAGCGCGCTGGTCGAGCTGGGCCTCCGTGAGGTTGGCGATGGGATGGGGCATCGAGAGGAACCGATACTCCGGCACGCCCCAGGACCGGGCCATGGCGCGGCCCGTGCCCTCGAAGACATCCGTCACGATGGACGCCGCGGGGACGCCGGCCTTCTCGAACAGGATTCCGTCGAGCACACTGCCCGACGAGCAGGACCCTCAGTCGCCGATCCCGGCCACCACCACGTCCACGCCCCGCTTGGCCTCGTCGATGATCTCGTCGTGGGCGGGGACGCTCGAGTTGTGCTTGCGCCACATGCGCGCCTCGACGGCGCCGTACTCCTGGACCAGGATCCCGCCGATCTTCTCGAGCAGGCGGTCGGAGTTGAACTTCGTGTTCTCGATGAGGCCGACCCGCTTGCCCTTGAGGGATTCGGGGCGCGCCACGTAGGTGAGGGGCTGCTGCCTTGGTTCGACGGTCGGGTCGAGGAGCTCGAAGCCTGCCATCATGCCCTCCTGTCCTTGATGAGTTTCGTCACGGCCTCGGAGGCCTTGCGGCTCCCCCAGCCGGGGATGTAGGCGGAGAACGCGCCGGCGCGGCCACCGGCGGCCACCACCAGGATGTCCTCGGGGCTCGAGACGAGCGGTCGCGTCGTGGTCTCGTCCGCGGCCGCGACCGGCCCCGCCAGCCGCTCGGTTCGCTTGAGATGCGCCACGGTGTTCTGCGTGTGCTCGAAGACATGCGTCCGGATGTCGGCCTTGGTCCACCCGTCGGCCGCGATCGTGCGCATGTGCTCGCCGGCCAGGACGAGCGCGTACTGCGGCTGGCCCACCACGTTGCCCGAGATGCGCATGTCATCGCAGAGCGTGGCGAAGAGACCCGTCGCGGTGTGCGACAGCTGGTTGTAGAACTGGTGCGGGGCCTCGGCGGCCATGACGGTGACCGTGCTCTGCTCGGCCCGGAAGCCGCGCTCGACATGCAGCGGCGCCCAGGGGCTGTCCTGCTCGTTCTCGGCGATGACGTAGGTGAACTTGCCCGGGTGCCCGAGCGTTCCGCGATCGAGCGTGCCCGGGATCGAGCCGATCACATTTCGCATCACCAGGCGCACGGCGCGGCCCACGGTGGCGTTGGCGCGCCAGCCCGGACCGAAGAGGTTGTCGCCCGAGTTGAAATCGAGCGCCCGCGCGATGGGGCCGTTGACGATCATGAGCACCGCGGCGCCGGCAGTGGAGGTGCCGGGGCCGTGATAGGCCCAGCGCGGGTCTCCGATCCCCTCGATGGCCGCGACCACCACCGGCATGTAGTCGGGGCGGCAGCCTGCCATGACGGCGTTGATCGCGACCTTCTCCGCCGTCACCGCCACCTGCCGGTTGGTGATGAAGGCGATCTGCTGATCGGGCGCGAGCCCCGCGGCCTCCAGCATGGCCCGGACGGCGGCTTCCGTGGGCGGCACCACGGGCAGCCCGTCGGTCCAGCCCTTCTCGAAGCACAGCTCGATGGCCTGGGCGAGGTCGGCGACGGCGTGACGCGCGGAGGAGAGTGGGGGGGTCATGGCGCGCATTATACCCCGTGCTGCCACGGCAATTCTGAGTAAGCTGGCTCGGCGGGGACCTTGACGCCCGAGAACACGCAGGCCATCCTGTGCCGCGGAGGTGAACCCATGGCCGAGACGCAGACGTTCCTGCACGCGAGCTTCCTCATCCGCGACGCGGACCGTGCCCGCGCCTTCTACGGCGGCATCCTCGGCTGGCCCGAGGATGCTCGCCCCGATCTGGGCTTCCCCGGAGTGTGGTACCGCGTGGGGGATGCGCAGCTGCACCTGATCGTCCCCGCCGATGCCTCGTTCCTGCCCGATCCGGCGCGCGCTCCCATGGGGCGCGACAGCCACATCGCCGTCCGCGTCTTCCGCTTCGACGCCATCCTGAAGGAGATCGAGTCGCGCGGCGGCGCGATCCGCCGGAGCGAGATGCTGGGCAAGCGGCGGGCCTTCATCCGCGACCCGGATGGCAACCTGGTGGAGCTCTGGGAGCCCTGATGCCCCTCGTCGCGTACTTCTCCATGGAGTACGGCCTTCACGAGGAGTTCGCCTCCTACGCCGGCGGACTCGGCGTCCTCGCGGGCGACTTCATGAAATCGGCGGGCGACCTCGGCCTTCCCGTGGTCGGCATCGGGCTGCGCTGGGCCCAGGGCTACGTCACCCAGCGGATCGGGCCCCACGGCTATCCGCTGGACGAGTGGCACGAGCAGAAGGTGGACTTCCTCGTCGACACGGCGGTGCAGGTCCGCGTGCGCGTCGCCGCGCGCGAGGTCGAGTGCCGCGTCTGGCGCGTGGGCCGCTATGCCATCGCCCCGCTCTTCCTCCTCGATCCCGTGCATGCCCGGGACCGCTGGATCACGCAGCGGCTCTACGACACGCGGCCCGACTGCCGCATCGCCCAGGAGATGCTCCTGGGCATCGGCGGCGTGCGCGCGCTCGCGGCGCTCCACCTGCCCGTCGGCCTCTACCACTTCAACGAGGGGCACGCGGTGTTCGCCGGGCTCGAGCTCATCGCCTCATCCATGGAGGCCGGCGCGGACTTCCATCCGGCCTGGCGCGCGGCCCGGGAGCGCATCGTCTTCACGACACACACGCCCGTGCCCGCCGGGAACGAGATCCATGCGCTCGCCGATCTCAAGCGCCTCGGTGCGGGCTGCGAGCTGGTGGATGCGGAGCTGCGGGCGATCGGCGGTGAGCCCTTCAACATGACCGTGGCGGGGCTGAGGCTGTGCCGGAAGGCCAACGCGGTCGCCCAGCTCCACGGCCAGACGGCTCGCGCCATATGGGCGCACGTGGAGGACGCCGCCCCGATCGTCGCCATCACCAACGGGGTGCACGCCGGCACATGGCAGGATGCGCGCGTCCAGGCCGCGCTCGCCAGCGACGAGGATCTCCGCGCCGTGCGCCACACTCTCAAGGAGGAGCTGCTGGCGGAGGTGGACCGCCGGACGGGTGTCCGTCTCGACCGCAATGCGCTCACCATCGGCTTCGCCCGCCGCGCGGCGACCTACAAGCGGCCGGATCTCGTGCTCCGCGATCCCGACCGCCTGGCGCCGCTGCTCAAGGACCGTCGCCTCCAGCTCATCTTCGCCGGCAAGGCGCACCCCGCCGACCAGGAGGGCAAGGCGGTGATCGCGCTCCTGGTCGAGACCATCCGCCAGTGGCCCGAGTCCATCGTGTTCCTCGAGAACTACGACATGGCGCTCGGACGGCTCCTCACCCGCGGCTGCGACGTCTGGCTCAACACGCCGCGGCGGCCGCTGGAGGCCAGCGGCACCTCGGGGATGAAGGCGGCCATGAACGGCGTCCTCAATCTCTCGGTGCTCGATGGCTGGTGGCCGGAGGGGTGCGAGCACGGGGTCACGGGGTGGGCCATCGGCAACGGGGAGGAGGACAGCATGGGCCAGGACGCCTCCGACCTGCGCTCGCTCTTCACGACGCTGGAGGGCGAGGTGCTCCCGGCCTTCGCGGATCCGGCGCGCTGGACGCGGATGATGCGGGCGGCCATCCGCATGGGGACCGGCCGCTTCTCCTCCGACCGCATGGTCCGCGAGTACTTCGCCCGGCTCTACTCCGCGGGGTAGCTTGGCGCGGCCGTCACTCGCCGCTCGCGCGCCTCCCAGAGCGCGTGACCGCGAAGGTCGGGATCACCGCCGAGCGGGTCGAGAATCTTCATGACGGCGTCCCCATCATCGCCCGACCGGAAAGCCCGACCTCACGAGTAAAGCAGGCCGTCAGCAACGCGAGCGCCTGCACGCCTGCGCAGGCCACGAAGGCCGCGGGGAAGCTGCCGGACGCATCGAGCACCGCGCCGAGCAGGACGGGGATCACCAGCGCTCCGACGAAGGTGAAGGTGTTGACGACGCCGGAGGCCGTGCCCACGAGATGCGGTGGGAACAGCTCGGCAACCATCACGAAAGGGGTCACCATCCCGCCCAGCACGAGCCCTGTGAGCACGGCCACCGTGACGGCCCCGCCCACTCCCGAGCCGGGGACGATGAGCGCGAAGGCGAGACACACCGGCACGCTCATCCCCTGGCTGAAGAGCCAGACCGCCTTTCTCCGGCCCAGGCGATCGGAGATGAAGCCCGCCGTCGGCCAGGAGACGATGGTGCCGGCCGTCATCAGCGCCGTGACGAGCCCGGCCATGGAGCGGCTGAGTCCCTCGCCGCGCACGAGAAAGGCGGGGAGCCAGGTCACGAGACCGATGTAGGCCCCGAAGGAGAGGAGCACGGCCAGGTTGAACGTCCAGAGCGCGGGTGTCCCGAGCACGCCCCCGAGCTGCGCGAACGCGCCGCCCCCGTCGCCCACCGGCGCGACCGCGGAGCGGCCAGCCACCTGGCGCGGAGGGCCCTGCACCGCCCCCAGCGGGCCCGGCCGGATGACGAGGGCAATGGCCGCGAGGGTGACGAGCACGGGCACCAGCGTGAGCGCGTAGCCCCAGCGCCAGCCGAACTGCTCGGCCAGGAGCGGGATCCCGAGAAGCGCTGCGGTGGCGCCGATGCCGCCTCCCGAGGAGAGGATGCCGGTAACGCGCCCCCGCTCCTGCGGCGGGAACCACTCGTTGATGAGCCGGAGCCCCGGGAGCCACACCGCCGCGGTGCCGAGCCCCACGAGGCAGCGGCCCAGGAGAGCCTGGGCGTAGCTCTGGCTCACCGCGAAGACGCCGACGCCCAGCACCAGCACGCACATGAAGGCGAGCATCACGCGCCGCGGGCCGAGCCGATCGGTCATGATGCCGATGGGCACCTGCGCGGCCGTGTAGGTCCAGAAGTAGGCCGTCATGATCGTGGCCGCGGCCGTGTAGGTGATGTCGAGCTCCGCGATGAAGATCGGGATGAGGGGCGCGAAGCCCACGCGGTGGATGTGGGTCTGCATGAAGGAGAGCGTGCACACGCCGAGGACGAGCCAGCGGTGGGCGGGACTCATGATGTCGCCCGCCTTGTAGCACGCACACCTGAAGGGGGCAAGGCGATCAGCGCGGCGACGAAGCAGACCAGCGCCGCGGCGACGAAGGCGGCCCTGAACGCCGGGGCGAAGCCGAGCCGCAGCTCGAGGCCGCCGAACAGCGTGGCGGTGGCCTGGACGCCGAGCACCGTGCCGAGGGTGCGGCTCATGAAGGCCAGTCCGCCGGCCACGCCTTGCCGCGCGGCGGGGAAGGCCGCCATGACCTGGGCGAGGTTGGGCACCTGGAAGAGGCCGAGCCCGAGTCCGACGAGCGCGAGGCCCACGCCGACGAGAGCGGCGGGCGTGTCGGCACTGAAACGGCTGATGGCGACGAGCCCGAGCGCCTCGACCAGGAGCCCGGCCACCACCGGCCAGCGGCTGCCGACGCGGTCGGTCAGCCAACCCGCCAGCGGCGCCATCGCCGCCGTTCCGAGCGGCGTGAGCATGAAGAAGAGCCCACCGACTCTCGGGGCGAGCCTCAGCACTCCCACGAGATAGAACGGGGCCAGGAGCCAGACGGCGAACTGCCCCCAGTTGGCGAGGCCGGCCAGCAGGAGCACGCGCAGCACCGACCACCGGAGCCATTCCCCCCGCGGCGGGAATTGCCAGCCGCCGCCGCCGCGCGAGGCGCCGCGCCCGAGCGCCGCGACGCTCGCGAGGCCAAGCGCCAGCGGAGCGCGGAAGAGGAACACCGCCCGCCAGCCGAGGGCATCCACGAGCACCCCGCCGAGCGCGGGGCCCACGGAGAAGCCCACACCCATCCCCAGCGCCAGGAGCCCCAGCCCGCGACCATGACGCTCGCGCGGGAGCGCCAGCGTCACGAGCGCCGGTGCCGTGCCGTACACGAGCCCGCCTCCCACGCCCTGCACCACGCGGGTCGCCAGCAAGGCGCCGAACGAGCCGACCGCGAGATAGCCGAGGAAGGCCACCCCCGAGAGCCAGAGCCCGGCGCCGAAGACGCGGCCGGGGCCGAGACGGTCGGCCAGGAGCCCCGCGCCGAGCGAGGTGAGCGCGTAGGTGAGGACGTAGCAGATGATGACCCAGCGGATCCCGGCCGGCCCGGTCCCGAAGGTCGCAGCCAGCGCGGGGAGCGCGATGTTGATGGAGGAGTCCAGCGAGATGACGAGGGTGCCCAGCGCGGCGAAGAGGACTGGCACCCGTCGAGTATAATGCGGCGGGAGGAACACGGACCATGCGATTGAGGAATCAGGTCGCGCTCGTCACGGGAGCGGGCCGCGGAATCGGACAGGCGATCGCGCTGGCCTTCGCGCGCGAGGGCGCCCGGGTCGCCGTGGCCGACATCGACGGGAAGACGGCCGCGGCGACAGCGCGCCGGATCGGCCGCGGGCGGGCGCTGCCGCTCACCATGGACGTGGCCGACTCGGCCTCGGTGGCCGAGGGCTTCGCCGCACTCGATCGGACCTGGAAGCGGCTCGACATCGCCGTGACCAACGCCGCCATCGAGCCCATCGTGCCGTTCCTCGATCTCACGGAAGAGACGTGGGACCGGGTCCTCGACACGAACCTCAAGGGCACCTTCCTCGTGGCGCAGGCCGCGGCCCGGCGCATGGTCAAGCGCCGCCGCGGCGTCATCATCACGCTCTCGTCGATCAACGCGGAGGTGGTGCGGCCCGAGTCCGCCGCCTACGCGGCCTCCAAGGGCGGCGTCCGGCAGCTCACCAAGGCGATGGGGATCTCGCTGGCGCCGTACGGGGTCCGCGTCAACGCCATCGGCCCCGGCACGGTGGTCACCCGCCTCACCCGGCACCTGCTCAGGAAGAAGGCGTGGCGCGATGCCGTCTTCATGCGGACGCCGATGCAGCGCGTGGGCGACCCGCGGGAGATCGCCGACGTGGCCGTATTCCTCGCCTCCGATGCCTCCTCGTACATGACGGGGAGCACCGTGTACGTGGACGGCGGCCGGCTCGCGCTGAACGGGCTCATGCCGCTCCGGAAAGGGCGGTAGGTGGACG
>JACOVB010000487.1 GCA_016177555.1 Candidatus Rokuibacteriota bacterium | reverse complement strand
GAGATCACGACGGCGTTCCCCCCGGCGAGGAGGTACTTGGCGGCGCAGTACCCGAGGTCGCGCGTGTACTCCATGTCGAAGGGGATGGGATCGGCGCAGCGAAGCTCGTAGCCGATGTTCTTGGCCACCAGCGTCATCGTGAGCCCGAACTGCGCGAGCCGCTTCTGGACCGCGGCCTTGAGGATCTCGCCGATGTTGACCTCGGCGATGCGCACGTGCCCGTGGGCGTCCCGCTCCACGTCCTCGAGCTGGGCCAGGTCGCCGGGGTCGAGGTCGAGCGCGAGCCCCTCGGCGATCATGGCGACGCCGTCGCGGCGCCCGTAGCTCAGGCGCTTGATGATGGCGCCGGCCAGGGTGTCGACGAGGGCCTTGAGGCGGATGGGCCGGCCCGGGAACTCCTCGGGGATGAGGGTGAGGGTGGCCCCCGCCGCCTTGCCGATGCCGAGCGCGAGGTGGCCGGCCTTGCGGCCCATGGCGATCACCAGGTACCAGCGCGAGGTGGTCCGGGCGTCCACCATGAGGTTCTTCACGATCTCGACCCCGTAGTGCCGGGCCGTCTGGAAGCCGAAGGTGTCCACGTGGGCGGGCAGGTCGAGGTCGTTGTCGATGGTCTTGGGCACGTGCACGACGCGGATGCGGCCCTCGGCGCGCCGCTCGACGTTCATCGCCGAGAAGGCGGTGTCGTCTCCCCCGATGGTGATGAGCTGCGACACGTTGAGCCGTAGCAGCGAGATCACCACGTTCTCCAGGTGCTGGGGGTCCACCGTCGGGTTGGCGCGGGAGATGCCGATGTGCGAGCCCCCCCGGAAGTGGATGCGGCTGACGGTCTCGATGGTGAGCGGGGTCACGTGGTCGACGTCGCTGTGCATGATCCACTCGAAGCCGTCGCGGACCCCGATGACTTCCACGTTCTCCAGGCACGCCCGGATGGTGGCCGCGCTGATCACGCTGTTGATGCCGGGGGCCGGGCCCCCGCCCACGAGGATGGCGAGCTTCTTGTGCTGGGTCACGGCGCGTTCCTCCGGCGGCCCCGCCCGGCCGCCCGACGTCCATGTTCCCACCGCGCCGGCGCCACGTACATGGCGACATGGGGCAGGATGCCGGCAAGCGGGCAGCGGAGCGCCGTGACAGCTGCTCGGTCGTCAAGCAGCGCGTCCGCTCCCTGACCAGGCCTGCCGGGACCCGCGGCAGGCCTGGTCGACGTCGCGCTTACGCGATTCGTCGCCGCAGGGCTAGGCTCCCAGCTCCGGCGATCCCCACCACGATCAGTAGAAGACCCGCGGGTGCGGGGACCGCGATCAGCCCCCGAATTTCCCCCGGGGCATGGTCCCCGGTGTGGGCGTTGATGTAGAGGTTCCCGGAGAAGAGATTGCCGAGCTCCCCGGCCAGCGTCGCGCCGGCGTTACCCTCGAGGCCATCCCACACCCCGGTCACGTGAATGAGCCCGGGAGACGCACTGATCACCAGATCGTCCAGGTCGGACTGTGGGATCGGGGGCGGAGTCGCGGTCTCGATCATCCCGAACACGATCGGGCCGGCGACCCCGGCCGGACCCCGGTGGATGTGCAGCCTGGTCATGTCGGTCGGCCCCGCCGGGCTGGACGGGGGGAAGTCCAGGCCAGTGATCAGCACGTCATACGACAGCGCGTTCCGGGCGTCATTGAGCACGAACGTCGCGCTTCCCGAGGCGCCCTCGAACGCCGGAACGGTCGGGACCTCCTGGTCGAATGTCATGGTGGCGTGGAACAGCGTGGAAGCCTCGGTCGTCCCGTGGGTTCCCACCAGCCCAAGCGCGATAGCAGCCACGGCGAGCGCCTTCTTCATCGCGTGCCCTCCCTCGGTTGTCGCTGCGTGGGTTGCCGGATGTGGGTGAGCGACTCAGTCCTCCCAGGACCCCCGCCTGAATCGCAGTGGTCTATGGCGGGAAACCAGCAGTGCGGGGCTTTGGTTCCCCGCGACTTCGTCTTCCATTTCGCCCACGGGCATCACCCGCGCGTCCCCCGCTCCGGCTCTGCGACGAAGACCGGGATCTTCCGGGTGGTCCGCGTCTGGTATTCCGCGTACGGCGGAAACGCCGCGACGGCAACAGCCCAGAGCCGTGCCCGCTCGGCTTCGTCCGCGATCTCGCGCACCCGCATCGCCTGCACCACCGTATGGTCGCGAATCTCGACGGCCGGCTTCACGCGCAGGTTGTGCACCCAGACCGGGTGCGTCGGCGCCCCGCCCTGCGACCCAACGAGGACGTAGTTGGCACCGTCCTTGACGCGCATGAGCGGGGTCTTGCGGATCGCGCCGGTCTTGTTGCCGGTGTGGGTCACGATGATCACCGGCAACCCGGTGTCGCGAAGCGTCGTGCCCTTGGTACCGCCACTGCTCTCGTAGAGCTCGACCTGTTCACGCACCCAATCCCTGGGGCTGGGAACATACTCTGCCATGGGGCTCTCCTCGATACGGGGGAAGCGCAGGAGTCGGGCTCTGGCCCGACAGGACAACGCAAGTCTACACCCTCACTCTCGTCAGGCTGCGCGAGCATGGCCGGTCACGAGGATCAGCACATGAGCCAGTCGCCGTAGGTGCCCCGGATGGGCTTGCCCTCGGCGAAGCGCGAGAGACGGAAGGCGGGGAGGTCGGGATGGCCGCCCGGCCCCTCGGTGACGAGGGCGGCCATCATCTCGCCCACCGCCGGCGACAGCTTGAAGCCGTGACCCGAGAAGCCCACCGCGACGTAGTTCCCCTCCGGCCCGACGCGGTCCAGGATCGGGTGCCAGTCTGGCGTGACGTCGAAGCAGCCGGCGTAGCCGCGGGCGAGGCGCCCGTCCTCGAGGACGGGAAAGCGATGGCTCACCCGCGCGAGGGCCTCCGTGGACTCGTCGAGGCTCACGCTCTCCTTGTAGCGGTCGGGGTCGGCGAGGTCGTGGGACTCCTCGGCGTCGAGGCCCCCCACGAGGATGTGCTCGCCCAGCTCGGGCCGGGTGTAGATATTGGTCACGAAGTCATAGACCATGGGGTGCGGCCGCCGGGCCGCCTCCGGCCAGGTGACGATGCTGATCTTGTGGCGGCATACCGTGATCGGGATCTCGAGGCCCACCATCGCGCCGATGCGCGCGCCCCAGAGGCCGCCGGCGTTGACCACTCGGGGCGCGTGGATCTCGCCCTTGGTGGTCCGCAACCCGGTGACGTGGCCGCCCTGCGTGAGAACGGCCAGGACCTCCGCGTCCTCCAGGACCCGCGCGCCGCGCTCGCGGGCCGCCCGCGCGCAGCCCTGGGCGGTCTCGGCGGGGTTGCAGTAGCCCGAGTCCGG
>JACOVB010000455.1 GCA_016177555.1 Candidatus Rokuibacteriota bacterium | reverse complement strand
TTCTACTTCGGCATCCTCGCCGACCTGACGCCGCCCACGGCGATCTCGACCTACGCGACGTCGTCCATCGCCGGGTCGGACGTCTGGAAGACGCAGTGGACGGCCATGGCGCTGGCGCTTTCCGGGTTCATCATCCCGTTCAGCTTCGCGTACGACCCGGCGCTGATGATGCTGGGCGCGAGCGTGCCCCACATCGTCCTGCGCACGGCGGCGGCGGCGCTCGGGATCGTGATGCTCGGCGCCGGCCTCATCGGCTACCTCCGGGGGCCGACCCGGCTCTGGGAGCGCGCGCTGCTCCTCGCGGGCGCGGCGCTGCTGATCTTCCCGGGGGCCCTCGGCGACTTCGTCGGCGCGGCCTGCTTCGTGGGGGTGTACGCTTCCCAGCGGACACGGCTGGTCCGCGCGCCCGCGCGCGGTTGACCAGGACTCGGAGGGCCTATCAGGGTGCTCCTACGCTGGACGCGGACTTCCGAGCCGTATGTCAGGATCTCTGGATTCTGGACGCGCTGAGCCCGTGACGGCCGCCGCGACCTCCGACCGGGCTCCGCTGCCGCGCCTCGCGTGGATGGTCTGGGGCATCGCGGCCTTCCTCTTCCTCATCGCGTTCGTCCACCGCGTGGCCCCCGGCGTCATGGCCAAGGACCTGATGCAGGCCTTCAACGCCTCGGGCGCCATCGTCGGGCTGCTCTCCGCCACCTACTTCTACGCGTATGCGGGCTTCATGGTGCCCGCGGGCCTCCTGCTCGACGCGTATGGCATCAGGCTGGTCATGACGGCAGGCTCGGCCGTCATGGGGCTGGGGGCGCTGGCCATGGCGGCGGCACCGGGCTCGAGCGTCCTCTTCACGGGGCGCTTCCTGGTGGGGCTCGGCGCCACGGTCATCTTCATCGGCGCGCTCAAGATCGCGGCGAACTGGTTCCCGGCGTCGTACTTCGGCACGCTGTCGGCCGTGACGGCCACGGTGGGCGTGCTCGGCGCCCTCGTGGGCACGTTCCCGCTGGCGGCGCTCATCGGCGTCGTGGGCTGGAGAGGCTCCTTCTGGATCATCGGGATCCTGACGATGCTGAGCGCCGCCTTCTGCCTGATCGTCGTGAGAGACCACCCGCCCGGCCGCGCGGAGGCCCAGGCGCCGGTGCCCGGCCTCCGCGCCGTCATGGGCGGCATGGCGCAAGTGCTGAGCAACCCTCACACCTGGCCGCCCTTCCTCGCCTTCTTCTTCCTCTACTCGGCCACCGGCAACCTGATGCTCTGGGCCGTGCCCTACCTGAAAGACGTCTACGGGATCTCGACGACCCGGGCGGCGCTCTACTTCTCGGCCACCTCGTTGGCGCTGCTCATCTCGGGCCCGCTCACCGGCTACCTCTCCGATCAGGTGCTGAGACGGCGCAAGCTCCCCTACACCGTGCTGACGTCGTGCTTTCTCGTGCTGTGGATCGTCCTCGTGGCCACGCTCGGAGGGCTCCCGCTCTGGGGTGTGGCCGTGCTCTTCTTCTTCATGGGGATGGCGAACGCGGCCTTCGTCCTCACCTGGCCCATCGGGCGCGAGGTCAATCCCCCGGCGCTCGCCGGCATCGCCGTGGCGGTGACGAACCTGGGCGGCTTCCTCGGGGCCGCCCTCACCCAGGGACCGGTGGGCGCGGTGCTGGACGCGGGCTGGGCCGGCGTGATGGCCGGCGGCGCGCGCGTCTACCCGGTCTCGGCCTATCGAGGCGCCTTCGTCGTCTGTACCGTCTTCGTCCTGATCTCCGTGCTCATGACCCTGCTGCTCAAGGAAACGCGAGGCGTCAACATCTATCAACAGCTCCGGGGGCCGGCGGTGCCGGCAGCGCGCCCGGCCGCGAAGCTCTGATCCCCGAGCCCGAGGAGACTGCCACCGTGGTGAACGATCCCCATTCCGCCCAGCCCATCGATCCCGCGTGGTTCCACGAGAAGCACCGAGGCACGCTCACCGATCTCCTCGGCGTTCGCTTCGTGGAGGGCAGCCGGGAGCGGATCGTGGCCGAGCTCACCGTCAGGGACGAATTGCTCACCACCGGTGGACGGCTTCACGGCGGCACGCTCATGGCGCTGGCCGACATCGTGGGGGCCACCGGCGCTGCCGTGAACCTTCCGCCAGAGACGTGGACGACGACGCTCGAGTCGAAGACCAACTTCTTCGCGGGGACGGGCAGCGGCACGATCCGCGCCGAGGCGACGCCCGTGCACCGCGGCAAGCAGACCATGGTCTGGCAGACCCGCATCACGGACGAGTCCGGGCGGCTCCTCTCGTTGACCCTTCAGACCCAGATGGTGCTGCAGCGGCGTCAGAGGGAGTAGACGCGACGGAAGGCCAGACGGGTGCCGCGCCCGCCGGCCCGCTGCGCGACGATCTACCGGGGCGCTCGCCCGACGTAGTCGTTGATCCGGCGCAGATAGGCGGGGATATCCGTCACGGCCGATTGCAGCGCCTCGTGGACCCTGGCGGGATCGATCTCGTCGTACTCGTGGACGATGCGGTTGCGCAGCCCCGCAGACCCCGCGATCCGCGTGGCGAAGTCACGCTCCAGGACGCCCAGCCGCGCCAGTCGAGTGAACGACTCGTAGTAATCGGCTGGAGGAGCCTCTCCCGCCTCGGTGATGAGGTGAAAGTTGATGTCGATCATCCGGCCGACCATCCGCTCCAGAAGCCGCTCCGCCACCAGCTCATCGGTGGGACTGGCGAGGTAGCTCCCCCTGTCCTTGCTCGCCATGCCCTGGAGGGTGCCGAGGTCCGCGGTGATGAGGACCATCTTTCGCGTCACGAGGTCGCGATCGATCACGGGCTGGGGACCTGGCCGAGCGACCGGGCGACGTAGTCTCGCTCCATGGCGAGATAGCGCCGATGGTCCTGGTATCGCCTGAACGCGTAGCACTTCAGCTCCAGGAGCCGCCCCGGAAGCCCGTAGAGCAGGCTGCAGTTCTCGGTGATCTTCTTGAGGAACAGCGGATCGGCATGGTTGATGACCGCCAGGTCCACGTCCTGTCCGGGAAAGAGCCTCTGGACGTCATGAGTGAGATCGGCCAGGGCCGCGAGGGAGAGGGCCGGCTGCACCAGCAGCACCGCGATGTCGAGGTCGCTCCGGGGATGGGTGCGGCCCGAAACCGTGGAACCGAAGCGCAGCATCAGGACGATGCCGTGCTTGCGAGCGATCTCCTCCAGTCGCTGGGTGTCCATGCCGTCACTCCGGCCGGGGCATTATACCGCCCCCCCGGTCAGCCGCGGTCGAGGAAGCTCTCCGTCATCGCGTTGACCTCGGGGATGCCGGTTCTCGCGATGGCGTTGATGCGCGCCTTGGCCTCGGCCAGCGCGCGGAAGGGCTTGGCCGCCAGCCGCCCGGCGTAGGCCATGACCGCGACCCCCAGCTCCGCGCCCGGAACGACCTGGTGAACCAGGCCCCAGGCCTGCGCCTCGGCCGTCGAGTAGCGCCGGCAGCCCATGATGATCTCCTTGGCGCGCGCGGGCCCCACCAGCCGCACGAAGCGCGTCGTGGAGGCGACCCCGAGCGGCACGCCGAGATCCACCTCGGGGATCCAGAGCTCCGCCTCGGCCGCCGCGAACCGGAAGTCGCAGGCCAGCGTGAGCCCCCAGCCTCCGCCGACGGCATGACCATTGATCATGGCGATGGTCGCCTGCTCGAGGCCCTCGAGGAGCGTGTTGGCGCGCTCGAAGAGCCGGCGGAACTGGCTCTTCCTCGCGAGAAACATCTGCCGGCGCTCCGCCTCCGACATCCCCTTCTTGAACGGCGCGTCCGCGCCGGCCGAGAAGACGGGAGGCGCCCCGGTCACGATGACGACGCGCGTGGCGGCATCGTCCCTGAGCGCGGCGAAGGCCGCGGCCAGCTCGGCGAGCATCTCGTCGCTCAGCGAGTTGCGGCGGTCGGGGCGGTTGAGCGTGACGATGGCGATGGGGCCGCTGCGCGACAGCGCGACATTGTCGGTCATGGGTTGCTCCCCTGCTCCTCGGTGAGGAGCGCCCGGCGCCGCTCCCTGACGATGCGCGCCGAGCGCTCCCAGCCCGCGCCCGCCGCCCGGTCCTGCTCCACGGCGGGAGCCAGCGTCTCGGCGAGGAATCGGTCGAGGGCCCGGGAGAGGCGGCGCCGCACCTCCCCGTAGCCCTTCACCACGCTGGCCATCTCCGCCACCTCCCAGGCCAGGTCACGATCGAGCGCCGCCGCCGCGAGCACGGCCTGCTCCCAGCTGTCCATCAGCGCCGACTCGCGCTGGGAGCGAAGCGAGCGGGGGCGCAGGAAGCGCAGGCGCCCGAGCAGCCACACCCGCAGGAAGCCGAGCACGGTCGTGGTCTTCACGGCTTGGGTGAGCGTCGGGCGGCCGTGGGGCCAGCGCCGCTCCGCCCAGCGCGCGATGGGACGGCCGATGGATGCCGGCAGGAGGCCGTACATCTCATCGAGGTCCGGCTTGAGATAGTCGGTCACGACGACCGGCGCGCCCTCCTTCGCCGCGTTTTCCTGCCGGATGCGCTCGAAGCGGCCCCGGCGAGTCTTGAGGTCCGCCACGCGGATCGCGTCCTCGTAGCTCATCCACACCGCGAGCCGACGGGCGAAGCTCCGCGTCAGCCTCCCGTCGGGATCCACGGCGTGGATCTTGCGCACTCGGGCCAGGAGGACTTCCGCGTAGCGCGCGTCCTGGTAGTCGATGAGCCGCGCGAGGGCTTCTCCCAGCGTCTCGTGGAGATGTTGTGGAAACTCCGCCTCGGCGCGCTCGGCGAGGCCCAGGAAGGCGCGGCCCCGGGCCCCCAGATCCGCCGCCCGCTCTGGCTTGATCTCCTGCCACGAGCGAGCCGGTCTCGCCGGCGGCTCAGCGGCCTCGGCGCCCAGGGCGACCAGCTCCCGCCCCGCCT
>JACOVB010000454.1 GCA_016177555.1 Candidatus Rokuibacteriota bacterium | reverse complement strand
TTGCCCAGGATGGCCACGATCGCCAGGGCCAGGATGATGAGCGGGAAGGAGAGGAACACATCCATCACCCGCTGCACGTAAAGATCCACCCGCCCCCCGAAGTAGGCGCTCCCCACGCCGAGGATGGCGCCCACGGTGGAGCCAAAGAATGCCGCCCCGAAGCCCACCAGCAGCGCGGTGCGGGAGCCGTAAATCAGCCGGGAGAGAACGTCCCGGCCGAAGGAGTCGGTGCCGAGCCAGTGCTGGGCCGACGGCGCCGAGAGCATGGAGCCGAAGTCCACAGCCAGGGGATCGTAGGGGGCCAGCGCGGTTGCGGACAGCGCCATCAGGATCATGACGACCACCACGACGGCCCCGACGGCGCCGAGCGACCGGCGGCGGCAGAAGTCGAGCGCGGCGGCGACCCAGCGGTGCCGGGCCTCGGCAAGCCCGAGATCGGCAGCCATATCGGCGGGCGGGTTGATGGCCATGGCTCTCGATCTACGGTCGTCGCACGCGACGACCTCCGTGAAGTGGCTGTCGCATCGATCAGTACCGGATCCGCGGATCGAGCCAGGCGTACATGAGGTCCATGACGAAGTTCACCACGATGAAGACGGAGGCCACGAGCAGCACCAGCGCCTGGGTGAGGGTGTAGTCGCGGTGCGCCACGGACTGGACGAAGAGGAGGCCGAGGCCGTTGAGGTTGAAGACCTGCTCCGTCACCACGAGGCCGCCCATGAGGAAGGCGAACTCGATGCCCACCACGGTGAGCACCGGCAGCATGGCGTTCTTCAGCGCGTGGCGCGACAGGATCAGCTTCTCCACGAGCCCCTTCGCCCGCGCGGTGCGGATGTAGTCCTCGCGCAGCACCTCCAGCATGGCCGAGCGGGTCATGCGCGTGGCGACCGCGGAGTAGCGGTAGCCCACGGCCAGCGCCGGCCAGATGAGCTGGAGCATGTTCTGCCACGGGTCCACCCAGAACGGGGTGTAGACCATGGGCGGCAACCACTTGAAGACGATCAGGAGCCCCAGGATGAACACGATCCCCAGCCAGAACGACGGCGTCGCGATGCCCGCGATGGAGACCACGCGGACCGCATAGTCCACCCATGTGTCCTGCCGGAGCGCCGCCAGGACCCCGAGCGGGATCGCGAGGAGCACCGCGACGATGCTCGCCATGATGGCGAGCTGGAGCGACAGCGCGAAGCGGAGCTTGATCTCCTCGAAGATCGGCGAGCCCGTCCACATGGAGGTGCCAAAGTCGAAGCGCACCACGCCCCACATCCAGTCGGCGAACTGCCGCCACAGCGGCCTGTCCAGCCCGAAGCGGGCGCGCTCCTTGTCCAGCGTCTCCTCGGAGGCGACGGAGCTCTCCCCCGAGAACCGCAGCTCCACGATGTCGCCCGGGACCACCCGCATGAGGAAGAAGATCAGCGCCGCCACCCCGATCAGCGTGGGGATCATCAGGAGGAAGCGCTTGACGATGTACTTGCCCATGCGATGCGATCCCGGGCGGCTCCGCCTGCCGCTACTCGGCCAGCCAGACGGTGTCCAGCTGGTTGTTGAGGTAGTGGCTGGGGGTGATGGTGAAACCCTTCACCCGCGAGCTGTGGGGGATGACCCGGTTCCACTGCAGCGTGTAGATGACATGCGCCTCGTCGTCGAGCAGCCGCTTCTCGAAGGCGCGGATGTGGCGCTTGCGCTCCTCGGGGTCCGCGGCGCGCGCCTGCTTGAGGTAGAGCTCGTCGATGACCTTGTCCTTGTGCTTGCCGTAGTTGGCGTCCGAGGTGGACAGGAAGCGCCCGAGGTCCAGGTCCGGCTCCACGATGAAGCCGCACTGGAAGTCCATCGCCACCTCGAAGTCGCCGCGCTTGAGCATGGGATGGTAGGCCGAGGCCTCGATGATCTCCTGCTTGACGCTGATGCCGATCTGGCGCCACTGGTCGATGAGCCAGATACCCATGGGCTCGTACGGGTGCGGGATGCCCCGGTTCCGGAACGTGAACGAGAAGCCCTCCGGCACGCCGGCCTCTCTGAGGAGGCGCTTGGCCTCGGCCCGATTGGCGGCGATGTTGCGCCCGAATCCGGCCAGCGCCTCCAGTTCCTGCGGTGGGGTGGCGAAGGGCGTGCCCGGGACCATGACGCCCGCCACGTCCTTGACGAGGGTGATCTTGGACAGCGCCTTGGAGCCCTCGTAGCGATCGAGGGCGAGGCTCAGGGCCCGGCGCACGCGCTTGTCGTCGAAAGGCTTCTTGTCGTGGTGCATGGACACGAAGTTGAGGCAGTCCCAGGGGCTCTCCTGAACCGTGATCTTCGGGCCCAGCGCCTGCACGAGGCTGTCGCGCTCCGGCGGACTGAAGCTGCGGAACTGGATCATGGCCCGCTCACCGCGGACGGCCGCCACCTGGGCCGAGGAGGAGGA